>DATCOR010000146.1:0-6154 GCA_036564585.1 Candidatus Limnocylindria bacterium
TCGCGCCGGGTGGCGCGGCCGGGACTGACCCGCCTACCGCACGGTGATCGAGCTCGCGCCGCCGGTGATGTTCACGGTCACCCGGTCCTTCGCCGTCGCGTATCCAGGCGTCTCGATGATGCTTCCGCTCTTCGTGGCGCGTGGATTCGTGGATGACGTCGAGATGAGCCCTCCGGTGACCACGACGCGCGCCTCGACGTCAGCAGGGATCTCGACCGTGATGTCCGACGCACCGCCGTCCAGCCGGATCGGGACGTCGCCGGTCGGATGCGGGAGCACGATCGTCGTGTTCGACGCACCGACGCTGAAGCGCGTGTCGGTGACCTTGACGTCGTGCAGGTCGATCAGGAACTCCCCGGCGCCCGCATTGAGCTGGAGCGACAGCGGCACGTCGTTCGCGACGTGCACGGTGACGGTCGCGTTGCCGAAGTTGCGGCCGGACTGGCTGAGCCGGATGTCTCCAGCGGTCGGCGATCCGCTGCCTTGGGGACTCGACCGATCGCTCACGCACAGGTCGGTGCCGTCGGCGGTCGCATCCACGGCCCCGCCCGATCCGCCGGTGATCCGGTATGTCGCCGCGCCACCGTCGACGGTCAGCCGAAGGCTCTCGAGGCTCCCCCGCGGGACAGACACTGCGGGCTGCGGGCTCGCGCAATTATTCGAGCCGGTGAAGCTGAAGCTCGCGAGGCTGAGAGTGGCGGGTTGCGTCACGGCGAGAACGAGCGCACCCACGATGATCGCGACCTCGGCTCCGAGCGTGGGAAGCGGCCAGCGGCGCGCGAAGGCGATGTCGATCCCGAGCAGGACGAGCAGCACCGGCCAGAGCGCGAGGAACGAGACGATCGAGACCGGCCGCACGAACCCGTAGTTCGCGAGTAGCGCGACGAGTCCGACACCGATCAGGACGAGCGGCCAGAACATGCCGCGCCGGCGGTACGACGGCGGCGCCGGCGGGTTCTGGGACGTCAGGTCGGTGGTCATTGCCGGGTCCGCTGCGCTACGAGATATACGCCGAGTGCGATGAGCACGAGCGGCCAGACGTAGCGCAAGTCGACGAATCGGAAGGCGCCCACGTTGCCGAGCAGGAACACGACGCCGACCGCGACGAGAACGAGCCCGATCCCGTTGCGCCGGCGCTCCATGACCATCGGATCGACGACCCGCGGCGCCACAGGCAGCACCGGGTTCGCTGGATCCATCGCCGTCGTTTGGTCGGTCGCCGCCGGCCGGACGAACGGCGTCGCCTCGCCCGGGTTCGGCATGAGGAACAGGAGCACGAAGTAGATGAGAACGCCGATCCCGAACGGGAACGCGAGGATCACCATGACGACGCGCACGAACGTTGCGTCGATGTCGAGGTACTCCGCGATGCCGCCGCACACCCCGCTGATGACGCGATTCGTGCGGCTGCGCTCAAGACGCCCGGACATTCAGTGACTCCCTTCGATTGGTGCGCTCGTAGACGGTTGCGAAGACCACGGCGGCGAGAGCCGCCACGGCCACGGACGGGCTCGCGGTGAGTGCCCCGAGGACCGCGACCTGCTGCGCGACGACTGCGAGCGCCGATAGCGCCAGGCCGAACGGTTCGCCGACATCGACGTTGGCGAGGAGGTTGAACGCCGCCACCGCCACCACGGCCTCGATGCCGAGGCTGACCCCGATCAGGGCCATGCCCCGCACCGCGCGGAGCATTTGCTCGAGGGCCGTCCGGTGCTCGGCCGCGGCCACGATCGCCACCGCGTCGAACCGCCGCGGGCGCTCGTCCTTGTCGAGCCGCATTGCCGCGCGGAGGGTGCTCTCGCTGAGGCCGTCGAGCTCGTCCACGTCCTTCATACGCTGCGCCCCGCCAGCGCCTTACGGAGCAGCTGCCGCCCGCGGAGCAGCTGCACCCCGACGGTCGACGACGACCTGCCGAGGACGTCCGCGACCTCATCGACGCTCAGCTCGTTGAAGTAGCGGAGGACTACGACCTCGCGATAGCGGTCGGGGAGCCGAGCGACCGCAGCCCGGATGTCCTCGCGTGACTCGCGACCGAGCGTTTCGGCCTCCGGCGTCGCCGCGCGGTCCGGCAGCGCCGCGGCGTCGCTCTCGGGCGCGTGCCGCGCACGTTCGCGCGTTCGTGCGCGGCCGATCGTGATCGCCTCGTTGACGGCGATCCGCAACAGCCAGTGCTTGATCGGACGACTCGGGTCGTACGACGCCCGCGAGCGGTACGCCTTCATGAACGTCTGGTTCGCCGCGTCGAGCGCCGCGTCGCGGTCTCCGAGGATGCGGAGCGCGGCGCCGTACACCGAATCCTGATGCTCGCGGACGACATCTTCGAACGTCACGGGTGTCGCCACGGGTGCGTCCCGGGTCCTGCGGCGCTCCGCTGTGCTTCCCGCCGCCGGGCCCCTCTGCGGAGGGAACCCCCGGCGGCGCCGCACAGCAGAGCCGCCGCCGGACCAGAGGAGACCCGTCGGTTGCATGTGCCGTCCATACCGCGTCGTCGAGCATTGGATTACAAGCCGCGCAGCCTCGCGAGTGCTTCATACGGCACAGACAGCCGCTTACGCGACGACGTCGCGCCGGACTCGATGCGGATCGTCGTCGGGCCGAGGCGCCACGTCTTGCCCAGCAACTCGAGCAGCGCGCGATTCGCCGCGCCGTTGACTGGCGCCGCTGTCACGCGCACATGCAATACACCGTCACGCACGCCGACGACGGCGTTCCGCGAAGCCCGCGGGATCAGCCGGACCGCGAAGTGGCCCCGGCCGTCACGCTCCGCGACCTTCAGCTCCGGCATCAGAGCGCCGGCGGCAGGATCCGAAGGAGCACTTGCTCCACGAGCTGCAGGAGGACGAGCGCGATGAGCGGCGAGAAGTCCATGCCGGCGGCCATCGGCAGCGCTCGGCGGATCGGCGCGAGGATCGGCTCGGTCACCGAGAAGATGAAGTCGTTGAGCCCCCACGGGAGCCGCGTCGGCACCCACGACAGGATCACCCGGCCGAAGATCGCGAGCGTCAGCCCGAGGAACAGGACGTTGACGAACGCTTCGAGATACACGGCCAGGAGGCACCCGGCGCACATCGCCTAGCGCTCAGGCTTGGGCACGGGGAAGTCCAACCGGTAGCGCGAGGGCGTGGGCCCGGACTGGCCCTGGTAGCTCGAGC
Organism: Candidatus Limnocylindria bacterium; assembly: GCA_036564585.1. Taxonomy (GTDB): domain Bacteria; phylum Chloroflexota; class Limnocylindria; order P2-11E; family P2-11E; genus UBA4735. Next base: position 3,153 of record DATCOR010000146.1, read on the forward strand.
CAAGCTCGGGCGATCCGTACGGGCGCTCGGCAGGCGACGACAGGCGGAAGAAGGAGAGTTGGCCGATCCGCATGCCTGGATAGAGGGTGATCGGAAGGTTGTTCACGTTCGAGAGCTCGAGGGTGATGTGACCGTCCCAGGCCGGGTCGATGAACCCCGCGGTCGAGTGGATCAAGAGACCCAGCCGGCCCAGCGAGGACTTCCCTTCCACTCTCGACACGAGATCGTCGGGCAGCCGGATCCGCTCGCGGGTCGAGCCGAGTACGAACTCGTTCGGGTGGAGGATGAACGGCGAGTCCCCGACCTCGACGAGCTCGGTCACGTCGTCGAGCGGCCGCGCGAGATCGATGTACGGGTGGTGGCTCGAGCGGAACACGCGGAACCGGTGGTCGAGCCGGATGTCCAGGCTCGCCGGCTGGATGCACTTCGGATCGAACGGGTCGATGCCGATGCGCCCGCGCTCGATCTCGCCGCGGATGTCGCGGTCGGAGAGGACCATCAGCCCGTGAGGATACGAGCGCGAAGCTCCTGCCACGTCGCGACGACCAGATCGGCCTCGGGCACCGGTAGGCGCTCGTAGCCCCAGAGCACCTGGATCGTGCGTGCGCCCGCGGCCCGGCCCATGCGCATGTCGGTCCGCGTGTCGCCGACGACGGCCGTGCGTGCCGCCGGCACGCCCAGGCGATCCATCGCGAGGCGGACAAGGTCGGGGGCGGGCTTGTGCCGGTCGGGCGGAACGGAATCGCCTCCGAGGTAGAGGTCGATGTCGTCCTCGATCTCGAGTCCGCGAAGGATGCGCTCGCAGTCCGCGGCGCGCTTGCCCGTGACCGTGGCCTGGAGCAGCCCCGCGGCGTGGAGCTCGCGAAGCAGGTCGCGCGCGCCATCGAACAGCCGGGTCGCGGGGATGACCGTCTCGTCGTAGATCGTGCGGTACTCGGCGCGGCACGCGACCGCATCCTCGTCGGTCAGGTCGGGCCAGACGAGCCTGAAGATGTCCTCGAGCGGTAGCCCGGTCATCCGCCCGACGACGTCGAACTCGAGTGGCGCACCGCCGCGTCGCGCGATCACGAGATTCGCCGTGTCGACGACGAAGCGGACGCTGTCGGTGAGAGTGCCGTCGAGGTCCCAGCAGACGAGCTGGAACGGGCCCGCGCTCAGCGCGAGCTCAACGCTTTCGCTTGCGGCCGCCCGCGATCGCGACCGGCGCCACCTCGATGGGGAGCTCGGTCTGCTCCGCGACCTTGCGGTCGCGCGACACCTCGCGACGGCGATCGAGCGCGGCGAGCTCGTCGCGCAGCGACGTGAGGTCATCGAGCTTCGCGTACACGATCCGGAACCGGATGTAGCTCATCGGGTCCACGTCGGCGAGCCGCTCGAGGACCATCTCACCGATGCGCTGTGACCCGACCTCGGACACACCGCTCTGCTTGAGCGTCGCCTCGATGTCGTCGATCAGGGCCCCGAGCCGCTCGGACGACAGGCTCTTGGATGCGGCCTTCTCGATCGCGCTCGCGAGCTTCCGCCGGTCGAACTCCTGGCGGGAGCCATCCTTCTTCAGCACCTGGATGCGGGCGGACTCGCTCCGTTCGAAGGTCGTGAACCGCGCCTCGCAGCGGTCGCACGCGCGGCGCCGCCGGATGGAGGCGCCGTCCTCCGCCTCGCGTGAGTCGATCACGCGAGTGTCCGGATTCGCGCAGCTCGGGCAGCGCATCGGACACAAGATATGGGAAGACCGCCACTAAATCTAGTGGCGGTCTTCCTGTCGCCAGAGTGGTTACGGCCGCCGAGGCAACGGAAAAGCGGCCGGCCCGTGTGGGGCCGGCGACCTATTTGCGGCGCAGGAAGCTCGGCACCTCAAGATCATCCGGCTCGTACTTCTTCTCGGACCGCGGCGCGCCGTTCGTCACGGCTGCGGTCTCACGCTCCGCCGGCCGAGACTCGACCGTGCGGCGGTAGAGGGGCTGCTCGATGCGCTTCAGCGGCCGCGCCGGATCGAACCCGGTCGCGATCACGCTGATCTTCACGTCGTTGCCCATGCGCTCGTCGATGACCGAGCCGAAGATGATGTTCGCCTCCGGGTCGGCCGCCGCGTGAATGATCTCGGCCGCCTCGTTCACCTCGAATAGGGTGAGGTCGGGGCCACCGGTGATCGTGAACAACACACCACGCGCGCCATCGATGGACTGCTCGAGGAGCGGCGACATGATCGCCTGGCGCGCCGCGTCGGCCGCGCGGGTCTCGCCACTGCCGTGGCCGATGCCCATGAGCGCGGAGCCCGCGTTGGTCATGATCGTCTTCACGTCCGCGAAGTCGAGGTTGATCAGACCGGGGACCGTGATGAGGTCGCTGATGCCCTGCACGCCCTGCCGGAGCACGTCGTCGACGATGCGGAACGCGTCCACCATCGTCGTGCGCTTCTCCGCGACCTGCAGCAGGCGGTCGTTCGGGATCGTGATGAGCGTGTCGACCTTGTCGACGAGATCCTGAATGCCCTGCTCGGCGAGCAGCCGGCGCTTCGCGCCTTCGAATGAGAACGGCTTGGTGACGACGGCGACGGTGAGCGCGCCGATGTCCTTGGCGATCTCCGCGATGACCGGGGCCGCGCCCGTCCCGGTGCCACCGCCCATCCCGGCAGTGACGAAGATCATGTCGGCTTCCTTGAGGGCCTCGTACAGCTTTTCGCTGTCGTCCTCGGCGGATTTGCGGCCGACCGACGGGTCCGCACCCGACCCAAGACCCTTGGTGACCTTGTCGCCGATCCGGAGCTTATGCGGGGCGTCGGAAAGGAGCAGGGCCTGTGCATCGGTGTTCACGGCGATGAACTCGACACCCATGAGCTCGGCGCGGATCATGCGATTCACCGCATTGCATCCACCACCGCCGACCCCGATGACCTTGATGAGCGCGAAATTTTCGATGTCCGACCGTAGCGGCATGAGGGGCAGCCTCCTTCGGAAGCATGTTCTCCATGTCGCTGCCCCTCCCCCGAGTGCGTACATGGG
>DATCOR010000155.1:0-17046 GCA_036564585.1 Candidatus Limnocylindria bacterium
GTGACGGCCTGCCCGGTCGTCTTCACGCGGCTCGCGACGCGCCGCGCGATCTCGCGGAGCTGGTCCTCGCGCCGCTTGCGGTAGCCCTCGACGTCCACCGGCACGTGCACCGTGTGACCGACGGACTTCGAAGTGATCGCGGAGACGATCTGCTGCAGTGCGACCAGGTTCTCGCCGCCCCGGCCGATGAGCGCGCCGAGCTCCGCGCCCTCGACCTCGAGCCCTTCCATTCCGGGACGGTCGTCCACCGTGACGTCCGCCTCGACGTCCATCTTCTCGAGGAGCGAGACGAGCACGGTCCGGCCCAGCGCGAGATCTTCCGCGAGCAGCGGCGTCGCCGCTTCGGCCTCGTCCGCGGCACGATCGGCCGCGCGCTCGGCGGCGGCCCGCACCGCATCGGGTCGGCGCGGGACCTCGCGCTCGTCGATCACGGGCTCGGGCTCGATCGCACGCTCCTCTTCGGTGAACGACAGCAGCACCCGCGCGTCGACGCCGCCCATACCGAGCATGTTCGCGGGCTTCCCGCGCTCCAAGATCTCGATGTCCACGTCCGATCGCTTACGGCCCAGCTCGAGCAATCCGCGCTCGATCGCCTCTTCGACGGTGCGTCCGGTGAACTCCTCGCCACGCAGCGGCATCGCGTCCCCCCTCGCGCTCCCTTCGCCTCATGCGGCGAAGCGAGCTTCTACTTCTTCTTGTTGTTATTGGCCCTGCGCTGGCGGCGCGCCTCGCGGGTGTTCTGCGCGCCAGGACCGTTCGATGTGAGCGCCGCTTTCGCCGACATGTCGCGCCGCTCCTCGTCGAGAGCCGCCTGCTGCCGCGCCGCGAGCGTGCGGTCGGCGGGTGACGGGATGCTCCGGAGGAACGGGAGGAACCGCGGCAGCTGCCCCCACCCGCTCACGAAGTATTGCTGCACGATGCCGAAGAGCGTCGTGGTCACCCAGTACAGGCCGAGGCCGGCCGGCAGGCTCCACGCGATGAAGACCGTGATCAGCGGGAAGTAGTACTGCATCGACTGCATCATCTTTTGCTGCGAGTCCACGGTCTTCGGCTGGGCCATCGGCTGGAACATGACCGACGAGATCAGCTGCGTGGCGCCCGCGAGGATCGGCAGGACATGCCATGGATCCGGCGCGCCGAGGCCGCAGGCTTGCCCCGCCGCGTTGGCGCACGACACCATCCACGGCAGCCAGTGCGCGGTGAGGTCGAGTAGCTGGTCCGGTGCCAGTGGATTCGGAATGAATGGAATGAGGTCGGGGGCCAGCGTCGCACCGGTCAGATGCGGCGTCTGAATGAAGGCTTGGTACATGGCGAGCAGAAGCGGCATCTGCAGCAGGATCGGCAGGCAGCCCATCGCGGGGTTGTAGCCGCGCTCCTGGTAGAGCTTCATCTGCTCCTGGCTGAGGCGCTGCTTGTCCGAGCCATACTTCGACTTGAGATCGGCCATCGCCGGCGCGAGCTCCTGCATCGCCCGCTGGTTGCGGATCTGGATCTTGAACAGCGGGTACAGCGCGAGCCGGATCGCGACCGTCACGAGCACGATGGCGAGCCCGAAATCGCGGACCACGTCGTACGCGCCGACGAGCAGTGAGATGAGCGGATGGACGAGGAGGAAATTCCAGTACGGCGCGAGGACGTCGAGCACCTAGCGACCCGCGGCTTTCTGCGGGACCGGGTCGTACCCACCGCGCGCGAACGGGTTGCACGAGAACACCCGCCGGACCGCCATCAACGAGCCGCGCCATGCGCCGTAGCGCTCGACAGCCTCCATCGCGTACTCGGAGCACGTCGGTGAGTAGCGGCAGGCGGCGGGCAGCGAGGGGCTGATCTGGGCCTTGTAGAAGCGGAGCGCCGCGAGTAGGGCTCGCTTCACCCGAGCACCGCCTCGAGCTGACGCGCGACGGCACCGCGCACCAGCGCGGCGGGGGCGTCGAGCGCGGCCTTCCGCACCGTCACCACGAGATCGGCGCCGCTCGCCGGGTCCGGTCGCGCGGCGAGCACCGTCCGGACGGCCTCGCGCACGCGGCGGCGGGCGCGGTTGCGCTGGACGGCGCCGCCGACAGCGCGCGACGCGGCGACCGCGACGCGCACCGTCGGTCCATCGGTCGAGAGAGCGCGGAGGGAGAACAGCGTGTCGTTGCGCGCCACACCTTCGGCCCGAACACGTGCGATGTCTTCCCCTCGCCGCAATCGCGCGGCGTGCATCACTGCGTGCTTAGACGACGGTGAGTCGCTTGCGACCACGGGCTCGCCGCGCAGCGAGGACCCTGCGGCCGCCCGTCGTCTTCATGCGAGCACGAAATCCGTGCACGCGCGACCGGCGACGGGTCTTTGGCTGGTATGTACGCTTCACGATCGAGTCCCCTTCTCGAAAAGCTGACGCTGATCACGTCGGATGTGTGAGCGAAAGTCTATCAGCCCGAGTCCGGTTCCATCCCTTGCCTTGCCGCGTGTTCCGACGCAGGGGTATAGTTCGCGGGCTTCCAGGGGAGCCACATCCTGCGATCGGCATCGCGATCCCGCAACACGATCCATGCGAGTTACGTTCTATGGCAGGCGCGCATCTCTAGTGGGGAGCATCCGTGACGTCTGACTCGCAGCTGGGAGCAGAGACTCGCACCAATCTCAAGGAGCTATGGCGCGCCGCGCTCGGTGAGTTGCAGCTTGCGATGCCGAAAGCGAACTACGACACCTGGTTCAAGGAGACGTACGTCGTCAGCGAGGAGGACGACGTCTTCTGCATCGGCGTCCCGAACGCCTTCGCCCGCGAATGGCTCGAGAACAAGTACCGCACGCACGTGCGCGCGTCGCTCCAGCGCCTCGTCGGCCGGACCGTGGACGTGCGGTTCATCACCGTACCCGGCGGCGCGGCGCCGGCAGCCGGCACCGGCCAGCGGCCCTCGAATCCCGCGTATTCCGGCCAAAATATCGACGGAACGAGCGCCTCGGTCACGCCGGTGGCGCCACCGTCCGAACGGCGGAGCGAGGGTGCGCCGGTCACGGCGATCCTCAATCCCCGGTACACGTTCGCCACGTTCGTCGTCGGTTCGAACAACCGGCTCGCGCATGCGGCGGCGCTCTCCGTCGCCGAGCGCCCGGGCCACTCGTACAACCCGCTATTCGTGTACGGCGGCAGCGGGCTCGGCAAGACCCACCTCATGCACGCGATCGGTCACGCCGTCCTGTCGCGCCACCCGAAGAAGCGCGTCGCGTACGCGACGAGCGAGAAGTTCACGAACGAGTTCATCAACTCGATCCGGGGACAGAAATCCGAGGAGTTCCGTGAACGCTACCGGCGGATCGACGTGCTGTTGATCGACGACATCCAGTTCATCGCCGGAAAGGAAGGCACCCAGGAGGAGTTCTTCCACACGTTCAACGCGATCCACGAAGAGGGCAAGCAGATCATCATGTCGAGCGATCGGCCGCCCAAGGCGATCCCGCAGCTCGAGGACCGTCTCCGGTCACGATTCGAGTGGGGCCTCATCGCCGATATCTCGACTCCGGACCTCGAAACGCGCACGGCCATCCTTCGGGCAAAGGCGGAGGCCGCGAATGTCGCGGTACCGCCGCCGGTCATCGACTTCCTCGCGCAGCGGATCGTATCGAACATCCGCGAACTCGAGGGCGCGCTCACCCGGATCGTGGCGTACGCGACGTTGAACGCGGTCGCGGTCACGACCGAGCTCGCGCAGACGATGCTCCAGAACATCCTGTACAACCCGCGTCGGCAGTCGCTCTCGCCGGAGCGCATCGTCGAGACCGTCGCAAAGTACTACGGCGTCCCCTCGGACCAGCTGCGGGGAAAGGCCCGCGACAAGCAGATCGTGCTGCCGCGCCAGATCGCGATGTATCTCATGCGCGAGGAGACCGAGGCGCCGCTCCTTCGGATCGGCGAGGCGCTCGGTGGCCGCGATCACTCGACCATCCTCCACGGCTGCGAAAAGATCGAGCGCGAGATGGGCGAGAACGACGACTTCCGCCGTGATATCAACTCGCTCCGCGAGCTGCTCTACGCGGAGTAGCGGCCGATACACGCCTGGCTGTGTGGATAAGCGACCGGGACCTGTGGATAAGGACCCGCATTCGTGGACAACCGTCCCCTTAAGGTGTCTGCGACGGTCCGGCCTGTAGCATTTCCCGACAAGACCAAACCAGCTGTCCCGGACCGTCCGCAGCGCGTCCCCGAGCCGTCCACCGGGCCGAATGCGGATCCAATCAAGCACAGCGCGGCGATCCTGCGCGACACGTCATAGTCCACACCGCTACTACTGCGACTGGCGTTCTGATCAACTTCTAGCGACGAGGACGTGGAGGGGGAACTCACGTGAAGGTCAGCTGTCTACAAGAGAACCTCGCGCGCGGTCTGTCGATCGTGGGCCGCGGGGTCTCGACGAGAGGAACGCTGCCCATCCTGGGCAACGTGCTCCTGCGGACCGACAGCGGCCGGCTCAAGCTCACGGCGACGAATCTCGAGATCGGGGTCAACTGCTGGGTGCCGGCGAAGATCGAGGATGAAGGCGCGATCACCGTGCCGGCAAGGCTCTTCACCGACTTCGTGAACTCGCTGCCCACCGGGCCGATCGAGATCGCGCTGAACGTGCGCACGAAGACGATCCATCTGAAGAGCGCCACCACGGAGGCGAACCTCAAAGGGCTCGACGCCGAGGAGTTCCCGATCATCCCCGCGATCCCCGACAAGCCGACCACGCGCATGTCGCAGGGCGTGCTGCGCCGGATGATCAACGAGGTGGCCTTCGTCGCGGCGACGGACGATTCGCGGCCCGTCCTGACCGGCGTCCTCACCACGTTCGAGGGAAGTGAGGTCACGATGGCCGCCGCGGACCCGTACCGCCTGTCCGTGCGGCGGGCGCCGCTGCTGGGGAAGGTTGACCCGAAGGTCGAGATCATCATCCCGGCCCGGAGCCTGTTCGAGGTCGCCCGCATCGTCGACGACTCCGACTCGCCGGTCGACATCCTCGTGACGCCTAACGGGAGCCAGGTGATCTTCCACACCGAGGAGGCCGACCTCGTGTCGCGGATCATCGAAGGCCAGTTCCCGAACTACCGTCAGGTCATCCCGACGAGCCACTCGACGAAGGTCACGGTGTCCCGCGACGAACTGCTCAAAGCCACGAAGCTCGCCTCGTACTTCGCCCGCGACGCCGCCAACATCGTGCGGTTCGCGGTCGATCCCGCGCAGGAGGTCCCGCTGGTCGTGAGCGCCACGGCCGCCGAGGTCGGCGACAACACGTCGCGCGTGGATGCCACGGTCGAGGGTCAGGCGACGGCGATCGCTTTCAACTCTCGCTTCGTGTCCGATGCGCTCGGGAGCCTGGCCGCGTCCGAGGTCGCACTCGAGCTCGGCGGACCGCTGGCCCCCGGCGTCGTACGGATCGTCGGCGACGACAGCTACCTGCACGTGGTGATGCCGCTCCGAATACCTTCTTAAGACTTAATGCGCGTCGGCAGGGTTCTCCTCGAAGATTTTCGGAGCTATGCCAGGACCGAACTCACCTTCGCCCCCGGCGTCACCGCGCTCGTGGGCCGCAACGGCGCCGGCAAGACGAACGTGCTCGAGGCGATCCACCTCATCGCCCGCGGGGATTCACCGCGCGCCCGCGACGATTCCGAGCTCGTGCGGTGGGGGGCGAACACCGCGCGGGTATCCGCTCGCGTCGAGCGCGTCGACGATGCTCGCACCGTCGACGTCCTCCTGTTCGCCCCGCCGGAGGGCGAGCGCCGCCGGCCGCGGCGGTACCTCCTCGATGGCGCCCCGAAGCGCGCCGACGAGGCAATCGGGGAGCTCGCGGTCGTGTCGTTCTTCCCCGAGGACGTTCAGCTGCTCGCCGAAGCACCGAGCGCCCGGCGGCGGTACCTCGATGCGATGGTCGGCCAGGTGCACAAGCGGCATCGCGCCGAGTCGCGCGAGTACGGGCGCGTGCTCGAGCAGCGCAATTCGTTGCTCCGCGCACTTCGTCTTGACGTGCGGCCAGGCGCCGTTGAATGGGGCTCGGCCGGGGCCGGCGAAGCCGGGCCCGGCCGCACGATGGAACTGACCTTCTGGGACAGCGAGCTCGTTCGGCTTGCGGCCTCGATCTCACTTCGCCGGCTCGAGGCCGTCCGCGAGCTCGTCGCGCCGTTCCGCGACGCCGCGACGCGATTCAGTGGCGCGGACGCGCTCTCGCTCGCGTATGCGGCCCAGGTGGAGGGAGACACGTTCGAGGAGCGCCGAGCCGCGTACCAGGCACTGCTCGATTCGAAGCGCGATCGCGAGGTCTGGCAAGGGACCACGCTCGTCGGGCCGCATCGCGAGGATCTCGCGGTCAGCGCCCTCGGCCGGGCCCTCCCAACGTTCGCGTCGCGCGGCGAGCAGCGGAGCGCGGTGCTGTCGCTCAAGCTCGCGGAAGCGGCGTGGATTCGCGAGCGCGTCGGCGAGCTCCCGGTCTTCCTCCTCGACGACGTGCTGAGCGAGCTCGATCCGGGCCGGCGCGACGCGCTCGTCGACGCGCTGCCCGAGGACGCGCAGACACTGCTGACCGCGGCATTCGAGGCCGGTGTTCCCGACCGGCTCATCGAGCGGGCGGACGTCCTGCGGGTGAAGGACGGGGTCATCGGATGAGGCCGATCGGCGGCGCGATCGATCGGGCGCTCCGGAAGCTCGGCCTCGAGCGGGACATCGCCCGCGTATCGGCGCTCGACGCCTGGCCCGACGCCGCACGCGACGTGTTCGGACCCGCGGCCGGTGCGACCCGGGCCGTCGGGCTGAGCGACCGCGCGCTCGTCGTCGCGGTCCCGGATGCGACGTGGTCCGGCGAGATCCGGTTGCGCGAGGCCGAGCTCGTCGCCGCGATCGCGCGGCGCGCGGCCAGCGACATCGACCACATTCGCACGATCCCCGCGACAGAACGGGGCCACTAGCGGCCGAGCGACTCCTGAGTCGGTGGTGATTGGCAGGATGTGCGCGTGGTGCGGCTCGTGAAGCTCATCTGCGTGACGGTCTTCGCGTGTGCGGCGATGGTGCTCAACTCAGCGCAGGCCCAGGCCGATGGGGGACCGGTCAAGCCGACGCCGACCCCGACTCCCACGCCGTCTGCCCGCAGCTTCTCGCCTGAGGAGTACGCCCAAGCCCAGGCGATCGCGCAGGCGACCTCGCTCAGCGTCCGCATCAGCGCGGAGCGCACGCTGGCCGCGGCGGAACGCGCATTCCTCGATCAACGCATCGCGCAGCTGCGCGGGGAGCGCGAGCAGATCATCGCGCGCATCGCGACGCTCCAGGCTGAAGCCGCACAGCGGCAGCTGGAGCTCGACCACCTCGTGCAGCAGCAGTACCGCGAATCGCAGCACACGCCGCTCGAGGTCCTCATCGGGACCGGCTCGGTCCTGAGCGCGATCCAGGCCAGCAACGCGCTCGGCTCGCTGGCCGATGCGCAGCACGCGGCGCTGGCCGCACTCCAGCGGGTCCAGGTGGATCTCGAGTCGCAGCGCGCCGACCTCGCGGCGCACGAGACCGGCCTCGCGGCCCTGGGAGACTCGCTCGCGGTCAAGGACGCCCAGCTGGCGAAGCTCGCGGCGCAGGCCGACCGGCTCGGCGGCGGCGGGTCCGCCGCGGAGATCGCGGTGCTCGCGGACCTGGTCGAGACCGAGCTGGCCGCGACCGCGAAGGTCGACCAACTCATCGCGGCGGCCGCGGCCGCGGCTGGCGCGCCCGCGTTCCAGCAGGCCCTGGCCTGGGTCTGGCCGGCCCAGGGCCCGGTGAGCCAGCCGTTCGGTCCGAGCGCACTCACACTCGAGCCGCCGCGGACCTACCACGGGGTGACCTATCCGAATTTCCATGACGGGATCGACATCGCGGCACCGCTCGGCGCGCCGGTCCTCGCCGCCGCCGCCGGCCGGGTCGCGTTCGTCGGCCACCTTCCCGACGGGGCAGAGGTCGTGCTGGTCGCGCACGACGGTGGATTCTTCACGTTGTATGCGCACCTCGACGACACGCACGCCCCGCCGCCGGTCACGGTCGGTGACGCCGTGCGGGCCGGCGACCCGCTCGGCTGGATCGGGCTGACCGGGATGACGACCGGACCGCACCTCCACTTCGTCATTCGGCGCGGCGACGAGCCGATCGATCCGAGCGGTCTCCTTCCACACTCCTAGACTTCCGGTCTGGTGAGGCAGACCGGCTTTTCCACAAAGGTCGGATCGACCACCGAGATCCGCGCCAGCTCCGACGTCATCGTCGTGAGCGAGCCGACGCTCGGCGCGACCTTGCGCACGAAGGGTCGCTTCTATCTCCTCTGCGAGGTCCTGCCGCAGGGCAAGCCGGGCGCCGAGGTGGCGCGCGAGGTCGCCGATCTCGTTCGCGAGCAGTACGAATACGACCTGTCCGCGGGCATCGAGGTCGCGCTCCGAAAGGCTCTCCGCGACGCGAACCGGCGGGCCGCTCATCGACTCCGTGACCAGCACGGCCGGGTGACCCTGCACGCGGCCTGCGCGATCCTCGTGAACAACGAGCTCTACGCGGCGCGGGTCGGACAGGCGCAGATCTTCCTCGTCCGCCGGGCGCGGCTGTTCCTCCCAGGTGACGAGCAGAACGAGCTCGCCGACTTCGTCCATCGCACGACCACGCGGCGCGCCGCGTCGCTCGGTAGCGAGCCCGACCTGGTGCCGTCGGTATGGAAGCAGGCCATCGAGCCCGGCGATACGATCATCCTCGCGGGCGGGAACGCGATCGCCGCGCTCGGTGCCGATGCGCTGCTGAACGCGGCCGTGACCCTGCACCCGCGGGCGGCGGCCGAGCATCTCCACAACCGATTCATGGCCGAAGGCGGATCCGGCAGCGACAGCGTCGTGTTCATCGAGGTGTCGCCCGCGACGACGACCGCGCCGCGGATCGCGTCCGCGCCGGAGCCGAGCCGGCCCCCGGAAGAGGTCATCGTCGCCGAGACCATCCGCTCGCGGATCGACGCGATCTGGAGGCACCGGCCTCGCATCGGTCGCGCGGTCGGCGCGGTGGCCACGCCGGCCGCGGGCGCGGTCGGCAGGAGCGTCGCGATCGGTCTCGAGCTCATGCCACACAAGCGCACGACGCTCGGAGGCCCGATCCACACCGCGCGGGAACGGTCGGCTCGCCAGCAACGGATGGTCAGTCTGCTCGCCGTTGGGCTCCTCCTCGTGTCGATCGCGATCGGCGCGCTCGTCGTGCGCGACTACCAGTCGAACAACGTGGTCGCGGTCTACAACCTCGCGGTCATCGGCGCCACAAGCGACCTCGATTCCGCGCAATCGCTGCTCGACCGGAAACCGGCCCCGGATGAGGAGCGCGCCCGGCAGCGGATCGATTCCGCGCGGTCCCATATCGCCGAGGCGTCGTCGTCCCCCGCCGCCGACGCCAAGCAGCTCGCCGCCCTGGCAGCGCGCACCGAGGCGCTCTCCGATCGCGTGAACCACGTGCTCATCGATCTCGCATCCGTCGCCCCGGGCGCGAAGGCGGCGAGCTTCACCCAGACGCAGTTCGGCCTGTACGCGGCCGACCCCGGGAGCGGCCACCTGTGGCGGATCTACGAGCAGCCGGTCGGGACCACGGTCGCCGGCGCGGTCCTGCAGAAGGGCAAGGCCGGCGTCGGGAACCCGCTGCTTGTGACGGCCGTCGCGAATGCGCTCTTCACCATGGACGATGCGAACAAGATCTGGAAGGCCGAGGGCAACACCGTTGCCGAGGTCACCCCTGACGGCACGGACAAGTGGAAGAGCGTGAACGGCCTCGCGAGCTTCACCGGCACGCTCTATGTCCTCGACGCGACCTCGGGACAGATCTGGCGCCATGAAGAGGATCGCGGCAAGTATCTGGCGGCCGATCCGGTGCTCGCACAGCCGTTCGCACCCGGCGCCATCACCTCATTCGCGGTCGACGGCAGCGTATGGGTCACGACGACCGCCGGCGACGTCGGGCTGTTCAAGCGGGTCGGCCTCGCGACGACGGCGACCAAGGCGGACTTCACCATCAAGTGGCTCGGGGCCCCGGTGAAAGCGACCGCGATCCAGGCGATCGATTCGCAGGGCAGCATCTACCTCCTCGACGCGCCGGGCCGCCGGCTGGTGCAGCTCAGCCGCGACGGGCGTGAGGTCGCCCGGTTCGATCTCCCCCCGGACCTCCCGCCTCCGACGGCGTTCTTCGTATCCGAGGGCCAGCGCATCCTCTACACGGCTCACGGATCGAAGATCGCAGCGACCGACCTCAGTCGGTGATCCCGCTCTCCGATACCAATCCGTCGAAAAGACCCGCGGTCGTCAACCGGCTGCTGCTCTTCACCAACATCGCGGTGTGGATCTACATCGTGAGCCTGCAGCGGACTCCAGGCGCGCTCGAGGCATTCTTCGAGCGCTACGCCTTCGACTGGTCGCGCTTCACGCACGATCTCGCCAGCGGCGCCTGGACGATCTCGACGTTCGTACCGCTGATCACGCACATGTTCCTGCACGGCGGCTGGCTGCACATCATCGGCAACATGCTGTATCTCTGGGTCTTCGGCGACAACGTCGAGGATCGCCTCGGCAGCGCGACGTACCTCCTGTTCTACCTCCTGTGCGGCATCGCCGCGGCTGTTGGCCAGGGCCTCGTCGCGCCGGCGCCGATGCTCGGAGCATCCGGCGCGATCGCAGGGGTGCTCGGGGCGTACCTCGTCATAGCACCGGGCGCGCGCATCCGAACACTCATCTTCCTCGGCATCTTCATCACGGTCATCCAGCTGCCGGCGATCGTCGTCATCGGATTCTTCGTTGTCATCCAGCTCATCGAAGGGGTGGCGTCCCTGCGCCTCGAGGGCTACCCGGCGACGGAGCAGGTCGCGTACTTCGCGCACATCTTCGGCTTCGTCGCCGGGATCGTGCTGCTGTTCCTGCTGCGCGACCGCACGCGCCGCGATGCGGCACCGTACCGCAGGTACGGGTAGCATTTTCCGGTGCCCGAGTCAGCCCCGCGTTCGGGCCTCGTGTTGTGCACGGTCGAGTCGGTGCGCGTGCACGTCCTCACCGGGCAGCACGTCGTGCTCCTGCAGCCGCAGGATTCCGACCGGCTCGTTCCGATCTGGATCGGCGCCGAACAGGCCCACAGCATCGCGACGCGGATCGCCGGCATCCCGAGCGACCGGCCGCTCACCCATGACCTCATGATGTCGATGCTGTCCGCGGCCGAGGTCGAGATCACCCGCGTCGTCGTGAAGGACCTGGTCACCGACGCGTCCGGGCAGGGCAGCGTCTTCCACGGAAGCGTGTTCCTTCAGGTCGGCCAGCGCGAGGTCGAGATCGACTCGCGGGCGTCCGACGCGATCGCGCTCGCGGTCCGCTGCGATGCGCGGATCCTCGTGTCGGAGGGCGTGGTCGACCGCGCATCGATCGCGGCAACGGGCGAGGACGACACCGAGCCCGGCGAGCTCGGCGTCTTCCGCCAATTCATCGAGAGCCTTCCGGACGAGCCCGCGAAGGGCGGAGGCGACATCCCCGACGATCCCACCAAGGGCAACAGCTGATCCCGCTCCGGTCCGCCGCGTCGTGATCGACCCCGCGATCTGGCCGCTCGAGACGAGCGCCGACCGGCGCGCGCACCTGCGCATCGGCGGCGTCGATGTCGTCGCGCTGGCCGACCGCCTCGGCACTCCGCTCTACGTCTACGACGCGGCGACGATCCGCGACGCCTACCGGCGGTACGGCGCCGCGTTCAAGGCCATGCGTCCGGTGCGCGTGTCGTACGCGATCAAGGCCTGCGGCGTTCGCGGGGTGGCGTCGATCCTCGCGACCGCGGGCGCGGACGTCAGCGCCGCGTCCCTCGGCGAGCTGCTCGCCGCCAGGCGCGCCGGCTTCGCTCTCGCGCGCGCACAGCTGCACGGGAACGCGAAGACCGACGAGGAGCTCCGGGCCGCGCTCCGGCTCGGGATCGGCCGGATCGTCATCGACGGCGCCGACGAGATCGATCGATTGGCTCGACTCGTCGCGCGTCGCGCGCGGCCGCAGGACGTGTGGCTCCGCGTATCACCGGGCATCGGCGCGGATACGCACCCACACCTGCGCACCGGCGTGCTCGACAGCAAGTTCGGCGCGCCGATCGCCGGCGGCGACGCGCTCGCCCAGTGCCGGGCCATCGCGGCGACCAAGAACCTGCGACTCGTCGGGATCCACGCCCATCTCGGCACGCAGCTGCACGAGGCCGAGCGCTATCGCGAGCTCGGTGCGGCCCTCGCGGGCCTCGCGCGCGATGTGCGCGCGGCGACCGGCGTGGCGCTCCGGGAGATCGGCGTCGGCGGCGGCCTCGCGATCGCGTTGCGCAGCGAGGATCCGGTCCTCGACCTCGCGGCGTATGCCCGCGCCGTCAGCGAGCCGATCCGGTCCGAGGAGGCGTTGCGCAAGGTCGTCCTCTACCTGGAGCCGGGCCGCTCGCTCGTCGGCCGCGCGGGCGTCGCCCTCTACCGGGTCGTCGGGACCAAGCGGGTCGCGGGCGTGCGCACGTTCGTCTCGGTGGATGGCGGCATGGGCGACAACATCCGGCCCGCGCTCTACGGCGCGTCGTACACGGCGATCCTCGCCGATCGCGCGACGGCGGCGCCGACCGAGCGCGTCGCGATCGCCGGGAAGTATTGCGAGAGCGGCGATCTGCTCATCCGCGATGTCGCGCTGCCCACGCCGGAGCCCGATGACATCCTCGCGATCCCGGCCGCCGGGGCGTACAGCGTCGCGATGGCCTCGAACTACAACCACCACGTGCGCCCGGCGGTCGCGCTCATCGATGGCGGGCGCGCGAGGGTGATCCGGAAGCGCGAGACCCACGCCGACATCTGGCGTCTCGAGCGCTAGCTGGGGTGTCGTTCAGACGGAAACTGGCACGGGAGTTCTGATCCATGCGGAAGCTGATCGCGACGGTGTTCAACTACTCGCTCGACGGCCTGCTCGCCGACGAGGGCACCGAGTTTTGGAAGTTCTGCTTCGACCAGCCCCAGAACCGTGAGCCCGACGACCCGGCGCAACTCCACTTTCTCCAGAGCGCGTACGCGCACATCATGGGCCGCACCGCCTACCTGGCCATCGCCACGTCCATGACAACAACGGCCACCGACCACCCGTTCGCCGACATCCTGAACGCCGGGCGAAAGGTCGTCTTCTCCCGGACACTGAAGACGGCCGGGTGGGCCAACACCACGATCGCCGCTGGTGACACGGCCGAAGAGATCGACCCGCTCAGGCAAGGCGGCGACGGCCACATCGTGGTCTGGGGCGGCGTCAGGCTCTGGCGGTCGCTCATGCGGCTCGATCTGATCGACGAGCTCCAGCTGACCGTGTTCCCCTACGTTGCGGGCGAGGGTACTCGGCTGTTCGACGGCGTCCCCAAGTCCTACCAGCTCGACCTGATCTCCAGCACCGCGTCGGGCAGCGGGGTCCTCGAGCTGCGGTACCGCCGTCACCGATGACGGCCGCAGAACTAGCTCCTACGGGGGCTGAGCCAGAGCGATAGGCGCAGCAGCAGCAGATCTCGGATGGCTTTGAGGATCACCTTGGGCGGCGTCCCCTTTGGCTCGTGGTGCATGCGGGCGTGGTGGGGGATGCCCACCTCCGTCGTGACGATGCGGTTGGCGCGGAGCGTGATGAGGAGCTCGGGCGAGAAGAACGCGCCATTCGACCGAACGCGCGAGAGCGGCACCCGCCTGAACACGTCGGCCCGGAACAGCTTGAACGCGCAATCCACGTCGCGCCAGCCGCCGGCGAACAGCATCCGGATCGCCCGGTTGTACACGTGCGACACGACGACGTGCCACCACCCGTACTCGAGCGTCAGCCGGTAGCCGAGGACCGCGTCGACGCCGGGTGTGAGCGCCGCGGCCAGCTTGCCAAAATCCGCGACGTCGAATTGCTGGTCGCCGTCGGTGAAGAAGATGAACGGCTGCGTGGCGCTCTCGAGGCCCGCGCGCACGGCCCCGCCGTATCCGCGGCCGGGCCGGTGGTGGATGACCCGCACCCGTCCGTCCATTCGCGCGAGCGCATCGGCGAGCTCCCCGGTCGCATCGGTGCTGCCGTCGTCGACCACGATCACCTCGAGGGCGTCCGCGTAGTCGGGAAGGATCTCGAGCGCCCGCGCGATCATCGGCGCCACATTCAGCTCCTCGTTCCGCGCGGGAAAGAAGAACGAGAGCCCGGCCAGCCGTTCGGTCACAGCGGGATAACGCTAGCGTTCTCGACGTGGAGCGCCCGTTGCCGACGCGCCCGTCGATCCGGCAGAACTGGGAGATCTGGATCGCGGTGGCCCTCGGTTGCCTCGCCGTCTTTGGCTACGTCATCGCGGGCTGGGGCGCGCCGACGGTCTACGACTACTACGGTCGCCTGGCCGACGCCTTCGTCCACGGTCGCTACTGGCTGGTCGACGATCCCGCCTGGCTGAACGAGCTGCTCTCGTGCGGCGATGGCAAGTGGTGCGTCGCGTACCCACCGCTGCCGGCGATCCTGTCGATCCCGCTGCTCCCGTTCGGGACCGCGACCGCGCAGGACCTCGTGTCGCAGATCTGCGGCGGCGCGTCGGCCGGCGTGCTCTATCTCGCGCTTCGCGCGTACGGCGCGCCGCGTTGGGTCGCCGTGACCGGGGCGCTGCTGTCGGCGTTCGGCACGACCCTCCTGTTCAGCAGCTCCGACGGCCGCGCGTGGTACGCGGCGCATGCGGTCGCGATGTTGTTCACGACGATCGCGTTCCTCATCGCCGCGCGAGGCGGGCCGGCGTGGTGGGTCGGTGTCGCCATCGGGCTTGCCGCACTCGCCCGGTTGCCCGTGGCCGCAGCGACGCCCGCGCTCGCCCTCCTGGCCGCCCGGCGTGGCAACACTTCGTTCCGCGTGTCATTCGTGCGCGTCGTCGCGGGCGGCCTGCCGCTGTTGCTGGTCTACGTCGCGTACAACCTGGCGCGCTGGGGCACCGTCACCGACGCGGGCTACGCGCGCCTCACCGAGGGCGACTTCTTCTTCGACCACGGCCTGTTCTCGCTCGCGTATCTGCCGCGTCACCTGTACGCGATCTTCTTGGAACCGCCGGACCTGGTCCCGAACGTCTGGTACTTCCTGCGGCCCCGGTTCGTCGGGATGAGCCTGTTCCTGACCACGCCGGCGCTCCTGTTCGTGTTCGCGGGCCTGCAAGACATCCGGCGCTCCGTCGTCGTGGCCGCGACCGCGATCGCCGCCGGCCTCGCCCTCCTTCCGGATGTCACGCACGGCACCGTGGGCTTCGCGCAATTCGGCTACCGGTTCAGCATCGACGCCCAGCCGTTCCTCATCGCGCTCGCAGTCGGCGGCGACGCGCTGCGCGACGGAGTCTGGCGAAGGCGTCCATCGATCCTGTTCCTCGCCGCGTGCGTTCTCGCCGTCGCGATCAACGTGTACGCGACGGTCGCGATCATCCGCTACGGGTTCTGGCAATGAACGCGAGCGAAGAGCTCCGGCGCCGCCGGGCGAACATCGCGATCGCCGTCCTTATCGTCATCGGTGTCGCGCTGCGGCTGCTCGTCACGCGCGCGCAGGGATTCCCGTCCGACGTCGGGACGTTCATGGCCTGGGCCGAGAAGCTCGCGGCCGTCGGGCCGGGGGGCTTCTACGAGCCCGGATATTTCAGCGACTACCCGCCGGCGTTCCTGTACGTCCTCTGGGCCATCGGCGCGTTGTTCAACGGGGACGCCCTCCGCTTCGCGGTGAAGGCGATCAGCATCCCGGCCGACGTCGGGATCGTGCTGCTCATCGTGCCGCTCGTCCGCCGCCACGCGGGCAACGGCGCCGCGATCTTCGTCGCGGGCATCTGGATGCTGCAGCCCGCGCCGATCTTCGCCGGACCGTACTGGGGTCAGGTCGACGCTGTCGGCACCGTGCCGTTCCTCGCCGCCCTCCTTGCCGCGGGCCGTCGCCGCTGGGCGATCGCCGGCCTCCTCGCGGGCCTCGCCACGATGACCAAGCCGCAGTTCGGTCTCGTGCTGGCCGTCGTGGTCGTCGCCGCGGCGATCGAGCTCGCCCGGGGGCACGACGCTCGGCCACTTGTTCGATCGGCCGGCGCTGCGCTCGCGACGATGCTGCTCCTCGCGCTCCCGTTCGGGATGACCCCGGGCGCGTTCGTCGGCCTCGTGCGCAGCGCATCCGAGACATACCCCTACTCGTCGCTGTACGCGTTCAACGGCTGGTCGATCGTCCTCGACTTCTGGAAAGACGACGCCACGTGGGTCGTGCCCGGCGCGGTCCTGCTCGCCGTAGGGGTGATCGCGTCGGTCGTGGCGCTCTGGTGGCGCCGCGACACAGCGGCGCTGCTCGCGGTCGGAGCGGCGACGGTCATGGCGTTCTACTTCCTGCCGACCCGCGCGCACGAGCGCTACCTGTTCCCGGCGCTCGCGCTGCTGCTCCCGTTCGCGGCCACGCGGCGCCGGATGCTCGTGCCGTACCTCGTCCTCGCGGGCACCTTCTTCGTCACGCTGTACTTCGCCTTCACGCGGTATCCGCAGAATGACCTCGCGGCGCCCGCGTGGCTCGACGCGACGGTCTTCGCCCGGACCGGCCAGATCGCCATCGCGCTCCTATTGATCGGCACGGCGGCGCTCATCTGCTGGCGACTGGTGCGGGGTGAGGCGCGCTTCGAGCCGACGCTCTCGCTCGACGGCGGCGTCGTCGCGACGCTCGAGCCCGCGCCCTCGGCCTGGAGGCTGCCCGCCGGACTCGGCATTGGCGGTCCGGCCCTGCGCCGCGACATTCTCATCGCGCTCATCGTCGCGCTCGCGGTCCTGGGCACCCGCGGCTTCCGGCTCGACTGGCCGCGCGACATGTACTTCGACGAGGTCTATCACGCGCGCACGGCGTTCGAGCTCCTCGCGCAGCGCGACCCATACGAATGGACCCACCCGCATCTCGCGAAGGAGATCATGGCCCTCGGCATCCTCGCGTTCGGCGACGACCGCGTGGTCGGGACCGAGTCCGCGCCGGCGAACGTCACCGCGTTCAGCGTCACGAACGATGGCCTGCGGATCTTCGGACTCGCGGACGGGACGATCGCTG
>DATCOR010000170.1:0-16265 GCA_036564585.1 Candidatus Limnocylindria bacterium
GCATGAGCGAATGGAAGAGATCGAGCGGATAGGCGGTCCAGAGCGCGAGCTGGAGCGCCCGCTCGAGCGCGAGGTACTTGGGCGCGAGCTCGGCGAGCACGACGGTCGCGTAGGTCACGAGCGCGAACGCGATGAGGAAGCTGAGCACCGAGACGAGGACCGGTGCGCCGAGCGGCTCGAACGCAGGTTCGATGACCCGCGCCACCGCGGGCTCGCCGACGAGACCGATGCCGAGCGCGGCGAACGTGACCCCGAGCTGGATGGCCGAGATGTAGCTGTCCAGCGACAGGAGGATCCGCATCGCCTTCCGCGCGCGGGCGCTGCCCACCTCGATGAGCTCCTGCAGCTGCGTGCCGCGCACGCGCACGAACGCGTACTCGGCCGCGACGAAGAACGCGTTCACGAGGAGCAGAACGACGAAGACGACCAGGGCGAATCCCGTCGCGCTCAGGTCCATCCGCACGGATTCTCGCACGTACCATTGCCATCGATGAACGTGCGCGTGCGGCTCTTCGCGTCGGCACGCGAAGCGGCTGGCGTCGGGCACCTCGTCCTCGACCTCCCCGACGGGCGCGCGGTGCGCGACGCCATCGCAGCGATCACCGCGCTGCACCCACCGGTCAGCGACATCCGGCAGATGCTCATCGCGAGGAACCGCGAGTACGTCGGCCTCGACGAGCCGCTTGCCGACGGCGACGAGCTCGCACTCATCCCGCCGGTCTCAGGCGGCGCGATCTCGAGTGCCGAGCGCATCCTCGTGAGCGCGGCGCCGCTGTCGATAGATACCGCGATCGATGCGGTGCGGGGTCCGGACGTGGGGGGCATCGTCGTGTTCCTCGGCACCGTCCGCGACGCGAGCCGCGGCAAGCGCGTCCGGCACCTCGAGTACGAGGCCTATGCGGAGATGGCCGAGGCGAAGATGCGCCAGATCGCGCATCGGCTCGAGCGCGCGCACGCGCCGCTCCGGATCGCGATGCACCACCGGGTCGGTGATCTGTCGATCGGCGACATCGCCGTGGTCGTCGTCGCCGCCGCCCCGCACCGTGACGCAGCGTTCGTCGCCGCGCGCGCGGCCATCGACGAGCTGAAGCAGGTGGTCCCGATCTGGAAGAAGGAGTACACGGACGATGGCGCGGTCTGGATCGAGGACCACGCCTGAACCGCCGCGCTGCTGGATGCTCGTCACCACACCTGACAACTACCGTCGCACCCGCGCGCGCCGCTTCACCGTCCAGGGCGTGAAGTCCCGGTATCGGCGCCTGTCCGAGCGGATCGGGCCGGGCGATCGCGTCTGCTGGTACCTCGTCGGCATCGCCGGCTTCGTCGCCACGGCGACCGTGACCTCGACCGCGTTCGAGGACCACCGGCCGATCTGGGTGTCGACCGGACGCGAGGACCCCTACCCGTGGCGGTTCAGGATCGCGCGCGACGTCGTCCGCGAGCCGGCCCAGGCCGTGCCGGCGGCGTCGCTCGCGGACCGGCTCGCGTTCACGCGGCGGTGGCCGCGGGCGCACTGGCGGCTCGCGTTCCAGGGCAATCTGCACGAGATCGGGCGCCGGGACTTCGGCGTCATCGAGCGCGCGCTCACGTCGTGAGGCGAGCGCTCACGGTCCTGGCAAGCACGGCCGCCACATTCGTGCTCGTGCTGGCGTTCCTGTTCATCCCGCTCTCGCTCGTCACCCAGCAGTACCAAAACGTCGTCGTCGAAGCCGTGCTGCTGGTCGGAAGCCTCTGGTACGTGACCCGGGTCATGCGCGCCGACCGGCGCGAGCGCCGGGCGGCGGAGGCGCTCGTTCCAGCCGAGCGCCGCCCGGTGCGACGGGTGCCACGCCAGCCGATCACGTTCCAGGTGCGAGAGACCTTGGTCGCGATGTTCATCTGGTTCGTCCTCGTGTTCGCGTTCAACACCTTCGTGCTCGGGCTCGGTATCGCCGCGAACGCGGGCATCGCGTTCTTCGCCGCGTTCATGCTCGCGACCCTCACCGTCACGGGGCGCCACATGATGTTCCGCATCACGCAGGACGACGAGTAGGTAGGCTCCGCCAGGAAATGGACCTTGGCATCCAGGTCGAGCCGCAGTTCGGGTTCAGCTACGAGGACATCGTGGCCATCGGGAAGGCCGGCGAAGCGGCTGGCTTTACCCGGCTGTGGCTCAGCGACCATTTGTTCCTGGGGCCCGACGCTGAGCGAACGGACTGCCTCGAGGCCTGGACCGCGCTCGCGGCCCTGGCACGCGACCTTCGGACCATCCGGATCGGCGCGATGGTCACCTGCCAGTCGTACCGCAACCCCGCGCTCCTCGCGAAGATCGCCGCGGGCGTCGACCACATGAGCGGCGGCCGGCTCGAGTTCGGGATCGGAGCCGGCTGGAAAGAGGTCGAGTACCACGCCTACGGATACGAATTCCCCGAGGCTGCCGCGCGCGTGGATGAGCTGGTGGACACGATCGAGATCTGCACGCGCCTGTGGACGGAAGACAAGGCTTCGTACCAGGGCAAGCGCTACTCGATCGCGGATGCCCTCTCGTCCCCGAAGCCGGTGCAGTCGCCGCTGCCGATCTGGGTCGGCGGATCCAAGCCGCGGATCTTCCGGATCGCGGCGAAGTACGCGCACTGGGTGAACCACACGTCCGGCGACATGACGCCGGCCGGCGTGCGCGTGCGTCAGGAGGCGCTCGATGCCGCGTGCCGCGACCGCAAACGTGACCCGAAGTCGCTGCAGCGGAGCGCGTTCCTCAGCGTCATCGTCGGCGCCACGGCGCGGGACGTCGAGGCGCTGGTTGCCGACGCGGCCGGCCGCGCGAAGCTCACCCCGGAGCAGTGGCGAGCTGCGCGGCCTTCGGCGATCGTCGGGCAGCCGCAGGACGTGATCAAGCGGCTGCGCGAGTACGCGAAGATCGATGTGCATCACGTGAACGCGATCTTCCCGTACACGCGCGAGCGGGAGATGGTCGAGCTGCTGGGCCGCGAGGTGGTTGCGGCCCTGGCCTAATCCTTCGGGCGCTTCAGGTGATGACCGGTCGCGCGCTGGTAGGCCGATGCGATCGCGACGAGCAGCGGCTCGCTGAACGGCGGCCCGACGATCTGCAGGCCGACCGGAAGGCCGTCAGTGCCGAAGCCGCAGGGGAAGAAGATCGCGGGCAGCCCAGCGAGATTGCCGGCCGGAATGAGCGCGGTGTTGCCGGGGCCCGGCGCGTCCGCCTTGGGCGTCGTGGTGAGCGAGCCGGAGCCCGGCGGCCGACCGTCGAGGGGCGAGTCGAGCGCGGGAGCGGTGGACGTGCGGCCGGCGCCGACGATCACGTCGACGCTCAGGAACAGCTCGCGGAACCGTTCGATGAGGACCGTGCGGAGGCGCTGCGCCTGCAGATAGTCGCGGGCGCGGATCTCGCTTCCCGCCTTGAGCCCCGCGGCCTGCCGCTTGTCGATGAGCTCGTCGACCCGCCCCGAGTCGATGAGTTCGTTGAAGATCGTCGCGCCCTCCGCGCCGAACACGGTCCCGACCATCGGTCCGTACGGCAGATCGGTCGGCAGGACCGTCCGTGTGACCTTCGGGACGATCTTGCGAAGCTCCGCGAGCCCGCGTTCGAGGGCGCGCTTGGCCTCGGGCGTCGCGTGGCTCAGGTCCTCCTCGGCGAATCCGACCCGCGCGCTCCGTACGGCGCTCGCGGCCGCGCGCCCGGAGAGCGGCGCGAATCGCTTTCCGCTCACTGTCGGATCCGCGGGATCGGGGCCGGCCATCGCCTGAAGCGCGAGACCGCAGTCGTCCGCGGTGCGCGCCATCGGACCAAGCTTGTCGAGGGTCCATGACAGCGCCATCGCGCCGTGCCGGCTCACAAGGCCGTAGGTGGGGCGAAGGCCGGTCACGCCGCAGAACGCGGCCGGCGTGCCGATGGAGCCCGAGGTCTCCGAGCCGATCGCCCACGGGACCAGACCGGCCGCGACCGCGCTGCCCGATCCGCTCGACGAGCCGCCGGACCAGCGCCCGGTGTTCCACGGGTTCTTGCCGGGGCCCTGCAGCGACGCATTGGGATAGCGATAGCCGCCGCCGCCGGCGAGCTCGACCATCGCGAGCTTCGCGACGAGCACCGCGCCCGCGCGCTGGAGCTTCGTGATCACGGTCGCGTCCTCGTCGAACGACTGATCCCGGAACGGCGGAGCACCCCAGGTGGTGCGAGCACCGGTCGCCGCGACGAGATCCTTCGCGCCGTACGGCACGCCGTGCAGCGCGGTCCGCGCCGTCGCGCGCGTACGGTCCGCGCGGCGGGCCTCGATGAGCGCGCGCTCGCGCATGACCGTCGCGACGGCGTTGTATCGCGGCCCGTGCGTCTCGAGCAGCGCGAGCGTCGCGGTCGCGAGCTCGGCGGCGGAGTAGCGCTTGCGCTTCAGGCCGGCCGCGAGCTCCGCGACAGATGCGTAGCGAACGTCGTCGGTCAGGGCCGGAACACCGTTGGCGGCTCGACCGCGATCGGGAGGGGTCGTTCGCGGAGCGCCTTCGTGTTGCGCTCCGCGGCCTCGCGGATCGTCTCCGCGATCGCGTCCGGATCGTCGATCGATGTCGTAGATGTCTTCTCGGAGCTCACTGGAGCGCGAGGATAGCGTGGTACCCTCGGTCCAGGGAGGGCCACAGTGACCGAAGCACGTCCAATGACCATCGGCGCGCTGCGCGAGAGCGGTTATCGCAGCCGCACCGTGAAGGAGGAGCTCCGCTCCAACCTCATGGTGGCGCTCTCACGAAAGAAGCCGCTCTTCGAGGGCATCGTCGGCTACGAGCAGACGGTCATCCCCCAGATCGAGAACGCGATCCTCTCGGGCCAGGACATCATCTTCCTGGGCGAGCGTGGACAGGCCAAGACGCGCATCGCGCGGTCGCTTACGTCGTTGCTCGACCCGGCTGTCCCCGCGATCGCGGGCTGCGAGCTCAACGACGATCCGTTCCAGCCGATCTGCGCGGCGTGCAAGTACCGCGTCTCGAACGACGGCGATGCGGTCGAGCTCATGTGGCTCACGCCGGATCAGCGCTACAGCGAGAAGCTCGCGACCCCCGACATCTCCATCGCCGACCTCGTCGGTGAGGTCGACCCGATCAAGGTCGCCGAGGGCCGCTATCTCTCCGACGAGCTCACGATCCACTACGGGCTGCTGCCGCGGACCCATCGCGGCATCTTCGCGTTGAACGAGCTCCCCGACCTCGCCGAGCGGGTCCAGGTGGGTCTGCTGAACGTGATGGAAGAGCGCGACGTGCAGATCCGCGGGTACAAGATCCGGCTGCCGCTGGACCTGTTCGTGGTCGCGTCGGCGAACCCGGAGGACTACACGAACCGCGGCCGCATCATCACGCCGCTCAAGGACCGATTCGGCTCGCAGGTCCGCACGCATTACCCGAAGGAGCTCGCGACCGAGGTCGGCATCATGGAGCAGGAGCGCTCCGAGTTCGTCGACGAGGGGATCACGACGACCGTCCCCGCGTACATGAAGGAAGTGCTGGCCGAGCTCTCCCAGCTCGCCCGAAAGTCGCCGGAGATCTCCCAGCGCTCGGGCGTGTCGGTCCGCGTGACGATCGCGAACTACGAGAACCTCGCGTCGAACGCCTTGAAGCGGGCGCTCCGCAACGGCGAGACGTCCGTCGTGCCGCGGATCAGCGATCTTCCGGCGGTGGTCGCATCGACCGCGGGGAAGATCGAGCTCGAGTCGGTGGGCGATCTGTCCGAGGAACGGGTCATCGACCGGCTCGCGCAGCGCGCGGTCCTCAACGTCTTCAATCGGACCTTCGCCCTCGCGGAGTTCGACTCACTGCTTGCGGCGTTCCAGCGCGGGGCGACGATGCACGTCTCTCCCACGCTCCCGAGCCAGGAGTACGTGAAGCAGGCGCTCCAGATCCCGGGGATGAAGGGCGCCGTCGCGAAGCTCGGCGCCACCGGCAACCCCGCGGCGATCGCCGCGGCCGTCGAGTTCGTGCTCGAGGGCCTGCATCTCAACCGCAAGCTCAACAAGGAGCGCGGCGACAACCGCGCGACCTTCCGAGGCTGAGCCTGCTCGAGCCCGACGGTCCGTTCTTCGATCGCGATGTCCGGTACAAGCGCTGGGACGGCACGCAGCGCCTCGACGCCCTCGAGGCCGACGAGCTGCTCGGCGCGATGTCCGATGAGCTCCTCTCCGGCGGCGATCTCGAGGAGGCGATGGCGCGCCTCGCCCGCTGGGGCATGCCCGGGCGCATGGAGGGCATGCAGGACCTGCTCGAGCGGCTGCGCGCGGCGAAGCAGAAACGCGCGGAACGGCACGACCTCTCCGGCATCTTCGACGAGCTGAAGCAGAAGCTCGACGAGGTCAAGCGTCTCGAGCGTGAGGGCCTCGACCGCCGCGAGCAGCAGGAGACGCCCGACGAGGCGTTGAAGCAGGCGATGGCCAACCTCGCGCGCGAGCGGCGCGAGCAGCTCGATGCCCTGCCCGAGGATGTGGGCCGGGCCATCCGCGGCCTGAAGGACTACGAGTTCGTCGAGCCGAAAGCGGCCCAGATGTACCAGGAGCTCCTCAAGCAGCTGCAGGAGCAGGTGCTCGGGTCGTACTTCAAGAACATGCGCGACTCGCTCAAGAACCTCAGCCCCGAGCAGCTCGAGCACACGCGCCAGATGATCCGCGACCTCAATCGGGCGTTGAAGGAGCGGGCCGAGGGCGGCGACCCCGACTTCGAGGCGTTCCAGCGGCAGTATCCGGAGCTCGCAGGGAACGCGAAGGACTGGGACGACCTGCTCAAGCAGCTCGCCATGGGCATCGCGGCCATGCGGTCGCTCTGGAACAGCATGTCCGGCGAGATGCGCGAGCAGCTCGAGGACCTGCTCGGAGCCGCGTTCGACGATCCGGGCCTGCAGTCCGCGATGAACGAGCTCGCCGACACGCTCGGCCAGCTCATGCCGCTCGACGGATACGAGCACGAGCTCTCGGGCGACGATCCGCTCACGCTGGCCGAGGCGCTCGGCCTGATGGACGAGATGAATCAGCTGTCGGACCTCGAGGATCTCGTGCGGAGCGCCCGCGATCAGGGCGACCTGACCGCGATGGATCCCGAGCAGGTCGAACGGCTGGCCGGCACGAAGGCCCGGCAGTCGCTCGAGGAGCTGCAGAAGATGAGCGAGCTCCTGGAGGAGGCCGGCCTCATCCGCAAGGACGGCGAGCGCTACGAGCTCACGCCGCGCGGTATCCGCAAGATCGGCCAGCGGTCGCTCGAAGAGATCTTCTCCACGTTGAAGCGCGACGCGTTCGGCAAGCACCGCGCCGACTCGCGCGGCCGCGGTGGCGACCCGACCGACGAGCTGAAGATGTACGAGTTCGGCGACCCGTTCCTCCTCGATCTTCCCGGCACCGTTCGCAACGCCGTATTCCGCGGTGGCGCCGGCACGCCGGTGAAGTTGCACCCGACCGACTTCGAGGTGTATCGCACCGAGCTGGTCACCCAGTCGGCGACCGCGATCCTCGTCGACGTGTCCCGCTCGATGCTGTTCCGCGGCTGCTTCCTCGCCGCCAAGAAGGTCACCCTTGCCCTCGACTCGCTCATCCGGTCGACCTTCCCGAAGGACGACCTCTACATCATCGGGTTCTCGGCCTACGCGACGCAGCTCAAGCCGGCGGATCTCCCGCGGCTCACGTGGAACGAGTACGTATACGGCACGAACATGCAGCACGCGTTCGAGACCGCGCGCACGCTGCTCGCCCGGTCACGCGGGAAGAACAAGCAGGTCCTCCTCATCACCGACGGCGAGCCGACGGCGCACTTCGAGGACGGCAAGGTGCGCTTCAGCTACCCGCCCACGAAGCGGACCTTCGAGGAGACGCTCCGTGAGGTCGTGCGGTGCACGCGCGAGGGCATCACGATCAACACGTTCATGCTCGCGCGCGGCCACTACCTCGTGGACTTCGTGAATCAGATGTCGAAGGTCAACGGGGGCCGCGCGTTCTACGTCGAGCCCGAAAAGCTCGGCGAGTTCGTGCTCATCGACTACGTGACCCACAAGAAGCGCCGCATCGCCTAGCGGCGCTCGAACGCGAGGCGTACCCCTACCCCGTCCTGCAGGGTGACATACGCGACGATCGATGGGTCGACGGGCGGCTAGGGACCCGGCGCGTAGCGGCGCGCGCGCATCAACGCGGCGCCACCACACACGAGCGCCCCGATCAGCGGCCAGATCACCAGGAAGATCGTCGCGCCGATCGTTCCGAAGCCCGCGCCGAACCGCGCGAGGCCGGGCGTGTCGGGACCGAACAGGTTGCCGACCTGCAGCATCCACGCCGAGACCGCGCCGACGAACCCGGTGATCGCTCCCGCGATCGCTGCATCGATGAACACGCCACCGGCGCGACGGATCTCGCGCGCCAGCCAGATCCACGCGGCCACTGAGACGAGCGCGCCGAGCCAGCCCACGACTGGGATCTGCTCGAACAACGTGATGACGATGAAGACGACCGAGCCGATGACGATCGCTCCGCTGACCCGCATGATCATTTCACCGCCTTCGGATCGCCGCTCGCCATGAACCCGAGCACGCGGCGCCACGCGTCCGCACAGTCCTTCTCGTACTGGGCGAAGGTGCGATCGAAGAATGAGTGCGGTGCGCCCGGGTAGGTCACCAGGTGATGCGAGAGCTTCTGGTCGTCCAGAGCCTTGTCGAACGTCGCGTTGTCCTCAGCGGGGATGCCACCGTCCGCTCCGCCGAACAGTCCAAGGATCGGCGCCCGCATCCGCGCGACCTTGTCGATCGGGGCGTCGTTGTCGTCCGCGTCGCGGCGGCGGGTGACACCGTAGAAGCCGACGACGCCGGCGAGACCATCTTGCCCGGCCGACGCGTTGAACGCGACACGGCCGCCCATGCAGAAGCCGAGGACGAACGCGCGCTTGGGCGCCGCGCGCTTCCGGAGCTCGGCCAGCGCGGCCGCGACGTCGGCCTGAATGAGGTCGGGCCGCTGCCGCGCGACCGTGACGTGGTCCTGGAACGCGAAGTCGTCAGGACGCTTGTCCGTCCCCGCGGTGCGGCCGAAGTAATCGATCGCGATCGCGTGGACGCCCGCGGAAGCGAACCGCTCGGTGAGGTCTTCATAGAAGCTGTGGAGCCCGCGAACGTCGGGCGCGATGACGACACCGGCATCACCCTCCTGCGCCTTCGCGACGAACGTGCGAAAGCTCGCGCCGTCCGCGCTCTTGAGCACGACGCTCTCGCCTCCGGCGCCACCGCTGATGATCCGCAGGTCTCTGGGGACGTCCGGCGGCCGCGCGCCGGGTGGGAAGCACATCGCCCGTATCCTACCGAGGATGGCCGATCTGAAATCGCGCGTCGCCGCACGCCTCGCCGAGATGGCCCCCTACCTCGAGCGCTCGGGCGCCTCGACGGAGCTTGTGGGCATCGAGGACGGCGTCGTGCAGCTGAAGGTCTGGCTCACCCGCCCCGGCGCGAGCCGGCTCGTGGCGTCGCTCCAGGTGAAGAACGGGATCGAGCGCGCGCTGCGCGACGCGATCCCGGAGCTGCGCGCCGTCGAGGCCGTCAACCTTCCGCCGCACACGCTGATCGGCTGGGATCAGCCGGCGAGCACGGAGCTGCCGAACCCCTAGGGCGACCGGCGCACCTTCGGGGCGTTGGCCAGGTCGTAGCTAGGCATCCCCTCCGGACCGAGACGGATCAGCTCATCGCGCGCGACGCTCGCGTCGCGGATGAGCGCGGTGACATCGACGCCCTGGCACGCCGGCGCGAACGGGCCGAGGCGCGCGATCCCTTCCTCAAGGAGGACGCTGGCGCCGTGGTGGTTGCCGTTGCGCCAGTGATGGAAGCCGACGCCGATCTGCAGGATCCCGTGATACAGGCCGCGGATCGGCGCGCGGGTGTCACGCCAGAGCGTCTCGAGGGTCTCGTGCTGTTCGAAGAACTCGCCGGCGTTGAATTCTTCGATGCCTCGGACGAGCGCCGCGGGCGGTGGATCGCCGCATCGGGCGCGAACGTCCTCGTCGACAGCGCCGCCGGGAACGCGCTTCGGCGGCCGGGCCGCCTTGCGATCGCGGCTAGTGGGCTCGGGTCGCTTCGGCGTCGAGCACCTTCCGGAAGCGAAGCTCGTCCTCGATGAACTCACGCACGCCCTCGTTCTCGAAGCCGTCGGCGACGTGTGCCAGGTCGTCGGCGTAGCTCACCTTGATGCCCTCGCGGATGTCGTGACCGGCGGCAAGGAATCCTTTGGGCAGCGCGTAGATCCGCGTGTATTGGAAGTGCCAGTTCGGACCGGTCTGCCCGAGGAGCCGTCCCTTGAGCTTGATGAGCCGCGGCTCCTCGGCGACGATCTGGGCGTGCTTGCCGATCTCGCGTTTCGCCTGAGCGCGCTCGGTGTCGTTCGTGTCAGCTGGCAATGGGAATTCTGCGGTGTCCTGTTCGCTCATCGGCGATGGTGATGGTAGCCTTTCGGTCGGCTGGAGGGACCGCGCAAGTGGGCTCCGGGATCAATCATCAGAGGAGCTGCGAGCGATGGCCTATGTGATCACCGAGCCGTGCGTCGATGTGAAAGATGCGAGCTGCGTCGATGTTTGTCCCGTCGACTGTATTTATACAACTGACGCCGACAACATGTACTACATCCATCCCGATGAGTGCATCGACTGCGGTGCGTGCGAGTCAGTCTGTCCGGTGAGTGCGATCTTCCCTGAGGACGCGGTGCCGGACAAGTGGAAGAATTACATCGAGATCAACAAGGTGTATTTCAACAAGTAGTACCGCCTATCTCGCGTTGGTTTCTCGCTTCGATTCGTCGAGCGCGAGCTTGTTCGCGAGTGCACCGCAGACACTGTTTGCTGTCGCGCCGCTGAACACCGCCCCGACTGACGTAGCGCCGTATCCGCACCGTGGCGTACTCGTGGCCGTGAATGCAAAGACTCTTGTGCGACCCCCATTCGACGCGGCCGCGAGGAAGCGCAGGCTGTCCATCGATAAGTGCGATTGCCGCGAAGGCCTGCTGCCGTTTGACGGCGCCCAGCCAGGGCAGGATCACGTGAAGGACCGCACGCACGTCATCGATCGTGTATGAGCGCCAGCGGTAGATGGGCTCAGTAGCGCCCTCTTGCTCATACGGACCGTAGACGCGGCCTCGCCCGACACAAGCCGCGAATCGACAAAGTTCCTCGGGAGTCAGGACACCGCCCTGGGTGATCGATGCTTCGATGACCTTGTAGCCATGATGTGACTGGTGCGCTGTGAGCGATGTAGAACCTTCCGCGTCGAATAGGCCGGCGGCCCACGGGAACGTTTCGATCGGCGGCCGATCAATGTGCAGACCTACAGCGCTCGCGAACTGAGCTCGCTTCTGTGTTGAGAGCCACGGGCCGACGAGTTCACCCGTCCGCCTGACGTCACCGCGGCTACTGGCACTCCACCAATAGAGCGGTTCGCGTCCTTCCTCGATCTTCGGCCCGCCGATCCGGCCGACACCCACCGCGTCGCGGAACCGAACAAGGACTTCGGGGACGCCGTCGAGGCCCGACTGGTTGATCCGCGCCTGAGGCTGGCCCGTCCGCCGCCCTTTCTGTTTCGAGAGCGCTGCCCACCCGTCCCCATCGAAGAATCCCGCGGCCCACGCCAGCTCGTGCTCGTCCAACTCTCATACGAGAGCACGGCGCGACGCGATTGTCGTGTCCTCCGTTCGGCTACCGGGAACGGCTACGGGGGTGGCCATCGGGCCACCCCGCCGAAACCTAGTTCTCGACCAGCGGACGGCGCGCCGGGAACCCGCCTTCCAGCGTGTGCCACCACGCGATCCGATCGCCCTCGCCGAGCCGCCAGCAGAGGTAGACCTCTTCCCCGCCTCGATCGGTCCGGAAGTCGATGAGCCCGTTGTCCATGTCCTTCACCTCGACCCCGAGCTCGGCCACCTCGCGAAGGAGCGCCTCGATCTCGCTGGCCACGGGCGGGCTCGGCCGCGCGTCGTACGTCGCCTTCCGCCGCTTCAGATCCTCGAGCAGCGGCCGCACGCGCGGCAGCAGCGCCTCGGCTTCGGCGCGGGTGAACTGCGGCATATCCTCACTCTACGTCGCGACACACGGAGGGTTCGATGGCCACATTCGTTCTGCTCACCAAGGTGACCCCGGCTGGTGTGAAGACGCTGCAGGCGAATCCGCGCCGCATCAAGGAGGTGAACAAGGAGATCGAGGCGACGGGCGCGCGCGTCGTCGCGCAATACGCGACGCTCGGCCGCTACGACTTCGTCAATGTCGTTGAGGCGAAAGATGCCGAGACGATGGCGCGTGTGTCGGTGAGCCTCGGCGCGCGGGGCACGCTGTCGATCGAGACACTGAGCGCCATCCCGGTCGAGTCGTTCATCCGATCGATCTCCGCGAAGAAGAGCGTCCGATAGCTACGCCGGCGGAGCGCATCAAGCCGCCCGCGTACCCGGATATCGTCCGGTCAGACGAGGACCGCGACCGCTTCGACCGGCTGTACGACGATCTCGTGCGCGTGCTCGGACTCTCGCCGGCGGAGGCGTTGCTGAACGCCGCCACGCAGTTCGAGCTCGGCTTCGACGTCCGCGGGCCGTTCGAGAAGCGCAAGCGCCGCAAGAAGGTGGCGATGCAGACCGCGCACGATCGCCGCGAGGAGGGCGCTGAGCCGCTGCCCTTCGACCTCGAACCCCCCGGCTAGCGGTGGGCGTGGCCGCGCGGACGCTCGCTGCCGCGCTCGTCAGCGCGGCCGCCACGGTGGCCGTCGCACTGTTCTCCGCCTACCGCCTGGCCGATGCCCCGGTCCGTGGCCGCCTCGGCGGTCCGGATCCGGTCGGCTCGCTCGCGTCAGCCGCCGCGTTGCTCATCGCGCTCGTCGCGTTCTACCGGCTCGGCCGCTCGATCCACACGCCGGCGGCGCGAACCGCGATCGTCGCCGGCCTGGTCGGCGGAGCGCTCGCCGGCCTCGCCGGCGGCGGCGCGCAGTCGTTCGCGCTCTCCGATTACCTGAGCGCGGTGCTCGCTGGCTACGCGGTGCCGCCAGAGTTCCTGGCGATCGCCCTCAGTGTGTACGTCGTGGTCGCGACGTGCGCGGCGGCGATGGTCGCCGCGGCCATCACCTACGCCGGCTGGTACCGGGCGCGTCCGCGGCCGAGCTGACTCAGCCGACCGGGTAGGCGCCGATGAGCGCGCCCGCCGCCTTCGCCTGTGCCTCGGCCTCGTCCCACGGCCGGTGCAGCAGTACCTGGACGAGCGGGCCAAGGCCCTCGGCCACCACGAGCGTCCCGTCCGCGGCGAGCGCGGCCGCCGTCGATCCGGGGCTCGACCGGAGCGCGTCGAGGTAGCGCGCGACGTCGACCGGTGGCGTGCCAAAGAGATCGAGCCCGTCGCGCAGCCGGACGATGGTGACGTCGTACGGCGTCATCGTGCGATTCGGGATCCCGGCGCCGGCCACATAGACGACCTCGCCAGTGAGGAGCACGACGCGACCGTCGGCGGCGAGGGCGTCGGTGTGGGCGAGGATGCGCGTCGCGACGGTCAGCTCGGTCGCCGGATCCTCCCGGATGAGCACGCGAAGCCGCGGCTACGCCGCGACGGCGGCGAGCAGGTCGACCGCGTCGCGCACGGGAGCGTCGGCCGGGATCTCGTCCTCCCGCGGCGGCGCGATCGCCGCATCCCAGACGAGCTCGCGATCGAGCCGCGCGGCGATCCGCGCCGCGCACGCGCCAGCGACATCGGCCACCGTCGCGGCGACACCGAGGCGCGCGAACGATCCGACCTCGTGCATGAACCCGCACGGGATCATCCGCGCGAACGGGGCAAGGTCGGTGTCCACGTTGAGCGCGAAGCCGTGGCGGGTCACGCCGCGCGAGACACGCACACCGATCGCGGCGATCTTCGCGTCGCGGCCATCGCACAGGGTCACCCAGACTCCGGTCTTCCCGTCGATCGTCCGTGACGCGATCCCGAAGTCCGCGAGCGCCGCGCGAAGCCCATCCTCGATCGCCCGCACGTAGGCCACGACGTCGGGCGCATCGCCCAGCGACAGGATCGGATAGCCGACCAGCTGGCCCAGCCCGTGGTAGGTGATGTCGCCGCCGCGGTCCACGCGGTACACCGAGGCGCCCGCGGCTCGCAACTCGCTCGGCGACGCCGTGAGGTGCTCGAGCGTCCCGCGCCGGCCGATCGTGTACACGGGATCGTGCTCGAGCAGGAGGAGCCGCTCCGGCCCTCCGGACGCGAGCCGCGCGGCGACCGCTTCCTGCAGGCGCCAGCCGTCGACGTAGCCGACGCGCCCGACCGCCGTCGCCCAGAGCTCAGCCGGCACGGGCCATCCCCACGTGGCGCTCGGCGTGATACGAGCTGCGCACGAGCGGGCCGGACTCGACGTGATCGAAGCCCATCGTCATCCCGACGTCGCGCAGCTCCGCGAACTCGGCCGGCGTCCAGTACCGCTCGATCGGCAGATGCTCCGGCGACGGCCGCAGGTACTGGCCGATCGTGAGCACGTCGGTCCCCTGCTTCGCGATCGCGCGCATCGTGTCGAGGACCTCGTCCGCTGTCTCCCCGAGGCCGACCATGATCCCGGTCTTGCACACGAGCGTCGGCGCGCGCTCCTTCGTCCGTCGAAGCACCTCGAGCGAGCGCTCGAAGCGCGCCTGCGGCCGCACGCGCGGGTACAGGCGCGGCACCGTCTCGACGTTGTGGTTCATGATCTCGGGCCGTTCGGCGAGGACGGTGTCCAGTGCGCCAAGGACGCCGCGGAAGTCAGGGATGAGCACCTCGACCGACGTGCCAGGCGACTGGCGGCGGATCTCGCGGATCGTCTCGGCGAACATGTTCGCGCCGCCGTCCTCGAGCTCGTCGCGATTCACGCTCGTCACGACGGCGTGCTTCACGCCCATCCGAGCGACCGCTTCGCCGACGTGGGATGGCTCCGCGAGATCGAGCTCGGTCGGCTTCCCAGTCTTCACCGCGCAGAACCCGCACGACCGCGTGCACGTGTCGCCCAGGATCATGAACGTCGCCGTGCCGGCGCCCCAGCACTCGGCCATGTTCGGGCAATGCGCTTCCTCGCAGACCGTGTGAAGCGACTTGCTGCGCATGAGCCGGCGCAGCTCCTCGACCTGCGGCCCCATCGGCAGCCGCACCTTCAGCCAGTCCGGGCGCGCGCGATCGATCGGGACGCGCTCGTTCGCGGCGCTGCGGCCGCGCGACCGGGGCCGCTCGACCTCGCCGGGCATCTCGAACGCGATCGGGACGAGCTCTGCCACTAGCTCAACGCGACGTTCGACGGGTCGACGCCCTGGATCCAGGCCTTCACGTCGCGGAGGAACGCCGCAGCGGTGGCGCCATCCATCACCCGATGGTCGAACGACATGACGACGTTGCCCATGGTCCGGATCCCGATGCTGTCGTCGTCGAGCGCCACGACGCGCTTGCCGATGGCCTCGGTGGTCATGATCGCCGCCTGGCCCGGGTTCACGATCGGGTAGCTGAGGTACGTGCCGAGGGTTCCGCCGTTGTTCACGGTGAACGTTCCGCCCTCGAAGTCGGGGATCGTAAGCTTCTTGGTCTTCGCGCGGGTCGCGAGATCGCGCACCGCGCGCGCGATCCCGGTGATCGAGAGGTCGTCGGCGTTCTTGATGACGGGCACCACGAGCCCCTCGTCGCCAAGCGAGATCGCGATCCCGAGGTTGATCGCCTTGACCTTGAGGATGCCCTGGTCGGTCCAGCGCGCGTTCACGTTCGGATGACGGCGGAGCGCGATGGTCACGGCCTTGATCGCGAACGGAAGGTACGTGAGCTCGTAGCCCTCTCGCGCCTTGAACGACTCGCGCACCGATTCGCGGAACTTCGCGACATTCGTCCAGTCGATCTCCATCATCGCCGCGGCGTGCGGGATGGTGGTCTTCGAGAGGACCATCGCGTTCGCGATCGCCTTGCGCATCTGAGTGAGCGGCATGGCCTCGTCACCGGCCATCGGTTGCGGCATCTCCGGCTGCACGGCGGCCGGCCGCGCCGCCTGGGGTTGCGCCTGAGGCTGCGGCTGCGCCTGGGCCTCGGGCTGCGACTGCAGCTGGGCGACGAACTGCTCGACATCCTGCCGGGTCACCCGGCCGTTCAGCCCGGTTCCCTGCACCTGATCGAGGTCGACCCCGTGCTCCGACGCGAGCTTGCGCACGACGGGCGTCGCTCGCACATCGCCGTTCGAAGACGGTGCCGTCGCGACGCGCGAGGACGACGCTTGAGCGGGCTGAGGTGCCGGCGCCGCCTGCGCCGCGGCAGGCGCCGCGCGCGGTGCTTGGGGC
>DATCOR010000179.1:0-4133 GCA_036564585.1 Candidatus Limnocylindria bacterium
CTCGAGCTGCCGCTCCTCGTCGCCGCTCATGAGGTAGAGGTTGAACTGCGTCATGCCCGCGTCGGCGAGCGCGTGGAGCTTCTCCAGCTGCTCGTTCACCTCACCGGTCACGCAAAAGCGGTCGACCGACTCGTCGTCGACAAAGCCGGCGTTCGACGAGCCCGACTCGGCGTGGTGCTTGTAGTCGTAACCCGGGCGATCGCGCACGTAGCGGGTGAGATCGGCCGGCAGGCCCTGCTCGCCGTAGCGCCGAACGAGATCGACGACGTGGTTGCTCACCAACGCAGGGAACCAGCGCACGCGCTCGCGCACCTCGGCCTTCGGACCGACGTGCGCTGGCGCCGCGACCATGACCTTCACGTCGCCCGCCGGCCGATGCGCGGCACGCGTCCCCTCACGCAGGAGACCGACGCACCATTTCACGAGGCTCGGGTCGGCCATCTGAATGACGGCGCCGTCGGCGATGCGGCCGGTGAGCGCGAGCGCCTTCGGGCCATAGCCGGCGATCCACACCGGCAGCTTGTAGCGCTCGGCCCAGTCGAGCTTGATCTCGGTCCCGTCGTACGTCGTCGCGCGGCCTTCACAGAGGTCGCGGATCGCGAGCGTCGCCGCTTCGAGATCGTCGAGCGTCGTTGGCTTCTTGCCCAGCACGCGGCGCGCGGAGTCGCCGCGGCCGATGCCCAGGTCCATCCGGCCCTTCGAGAGGATCTGCAGGACCGCGAGCGCGCTCGCGGTCACCGAGGGCTCGCGCGTCGCGGGATTCGTTACGCACGTGCCGAGCCGCAGCCGCGTGCTGTTCTGGGCCATGAGCGTGAGGAGGACGTACGGCTCCTTCCAGAGCACGTGGCTGTCGAAGACCCAGCCATGCGTGAAGCCGCACTCCTCGGCGAGGTTCGTGAGCGACGCGATCCGCTCGAGCGAGTGGTCGGGCTTGAGCGTGAAGCCGAAGTCCATCAGGCGTGCCATTCAACAACATGTTCGGCGACGAGCTTGATGACGAGGTTCCCTTCGAGCGGCAGGTCGTCGTACTGCGGGTATTTCGCGGTGAGCAGGATGAGCGCTTCGTCGCGCTCCCGTCCATCGTCGAGCACCTCGGCCGGGCCTTCGACGAGCACATACGCGAGCTTCGTCCAGTCCTCGCTCCACCGATCGACGACGAGCGCCGCACGGCCGGTCTCCGCGATGTTGCGGATCCGCCGCAGGAGCAGCGTGCGCTTCGGCTTGCCGTCGATGGCCGAGTAGATCAGCGGCGGCAGCCAGGCGAAGCAGACCGGAACGACATGCGGGCGGCCGGTCTCGCTCGCGGTCGCGAGATGGCCGAGCCGCGCGGTGGCCAGCAGGTCCTCTTTCACGCCGCGTACCTGAGCACCGGCCCACGCTATCAGCGAGACTTTCAGGGGTGCCCGACGTCACGCTCATCCCCATCGACGGCCTTCCGGAGATCAAGCCGGGCGACGACCTGGCCGCAATGCTCATCGACTGCCTGCGCGCGGCGGGCCGCGCGTTCGAGGACGGTGACGTCCTCGCGGTCGCGCAGAAGGTCGTCTCCAAGTCCGAGGGCCGCATCCGCAAGCTCGCGGACGTCGTGCCGGGTCCCGAAGCCGAGCGGATGGCCGCGGAGTCCGGCAAGGACGCGCGGGGCCTGCAGGCCGTCCTCGACGAGACCGCGCGCATCGTGCGTTGGCAGCGAGGGGTGCTCATCGTCGAAACGAAGCACGGCTTCGTCGCCGCGAACGCCGGGGTCGATCACTCGAATGCCGGCGCGCCGGACACGCTCATCCTGCTCCCGGTCGATCCCGACGCGTCGGCCACGCGGATCCGCGCCGCGATCAGGAAGCAGAGCGGGGTCGACGTGCCGGTCGTGATCACCGACACGTTCGGCCGGGCGTGGCGGGAGGGTCACATGAACGTGGCCATCGGGATCAGCGGCCTCCCCGCGCTGCGCCGGTACATCGGCGAGTTCGACCCGGATGGCTACGAGATGCGCGTGACCGAGATCGCGATCGCCGACGAGATCGCTGCGGCGACGGAGCTCGTGATGGGGAAGCTCGACCGGCGGCCCGCGGCGATCGTGCGCGGACTCCCGATGCCCGAAGGCAGCGAGACCGCGCGCTCGTACGTGCGCCCGCACGACAAGGACATGTTCCGGTAGACGTCGTGGTGCGCGACGCGCACGGGAAGGGGAAGGGCGTCTTCGCTGCAC
Source organism: Candidatus Limnocylindria bacterium (assembly GCA_036564585.1). GTDB lineage: Bacteria > Chloroflexota > Limnocylindria > P2-11E > P2-11E > UBA4735. The sequence continues at coordinate 2,204 of DATCOR010000179.1, forward strand.
GCGACTTCGCCCAAGGAGAGACGATCGTCCCGCCATTCGATGGCCCGCTGATTGATCGAGCAGGACTCGACAGGTTGTCCCCATGGGAGCGCGAGCATCTATCTGAGTACGGTGTCGGGCTGTGGCGCGTTCTGCCTGAGCCGCGGTGCTATCTCAATCACGCATGCGACCCCAACGCGATCGGCACCGAGCGTGACGCGGTCGTCGCGCTGCGGAGCATCGCCGCGGGCGATGAAGTCACCATCGACTATCGGCTGAACGCGTACGACGACGGGACCGGAGTCTGGGTGATGGACTGCCTATGCGATCCGGCCCGCGGCCCGCACCAGGTCCTCGGCGAGTTCTTCTCGCTCGCGCCGGACACGCAATGTCGGTACCTCGAGTGGGCACCGCCGTTCATCCGCGAGATGTACGCCGAGCGGCAGCGAGCGAAATAGGGAAGTCTCCGAGCCCTCAGAGCGGGCGGCTGCGCGAGCCGAGCCGCCGGGCCACGACCGCCCACACGAGCGCAGCGGCGAGCGCGAACACGAGCATCCCGAGATGGAGGGTCAGGTCGTTCAGCGTCTCAGCGTTCCAGGTTTGGAAGTAGAGAACCCGGGGGTACTCAAGCGCCTCGGCGTCCGCCAGCGTCGGCGAAATGCTCGAGAACGGCGACCGCAAGAGATCCTGGAGGAGGCTCGGCGGCAACCATATTCTCCAGTCACCGCCGCCGCGGCCGGAGTCGAAGTTGATGAGCACGATCGCGGCAGCGACGGACACCGCAACCAATGGCACCCACCTGGTCAGACGTATTGCGATCGCGGGTCGGGCGATCATCATCGAACTCCTTGTGGCGTCACGGTCAGCAGCAAGCGGAGGAAGATGGGCGCCCAGAGCGCCTCGCAGAAGATCAAGCCAAGCGCCGAGACTCAAAGGACCTTGGGTCTCGATCAGGGCCAACAGTTCTTCTCCGTAGCGTTCGCGCCATGCGCGGGGATAGAGCCCGAGGAGCAGTTCCGGCCTCATCGCGACGCCAGTCGGCGCGTTCCGGTACGGGTCAGGCTCTTCAGCGACTCGAGCTCGGCCCCCAGATGCTTCGCGCCGGGCGGAGTCAATCGGTACGGTCGGCGGGCTCCACTGTCGCTAAGCGCCTCGATCAGGCCTTTGCTCTCCAGTCGAGCGATCGCGCCGTACAGCGTGCCGGGTCCTAGCCGCCGGCCACTGACGAGCGCGATGTCCTGCTGAATCGCGTAGCCGTGCTTGGGACCCTCCGCCAGGCTGACGAGGATCAGGAGTGCTTCAGCGGAAACCCTTCCCTCTGCCATTGCTACGCGCTACGGTACTACGCGTCGCGTACTAGCGCCAGTCCACGAGGCGTGGCGTCGCCAGCGTGTCGACGACGAGTGCGTTGTCGAAGCCGATGGCCTCGGTCCGGCGCCATTCGGCGGCGATCGCATCGAACGGCCCGCTCGGGAACGTGAGGATGCCGAAGCGCGGGCCTACGTGCGCGCGAGCATACGAAGACCCCGGCCCTTCGGCCGGGGTCTTTATGACCAGATCAGCGGAACGCTGGATCTAGTACCGCGCTCCACGCGACGCCGACGGCCGCACTTGCTCGAAGCACGAGCTGCAGTAGACCGGCTTGTCGCCGCGGGGCTGGAACGGAACGCGTGCCTCACCGCCGCAGTTGCTGCAGGTCGCGGTGAAGAACTCGCGCGGGCCGCCCATGCCACGGCCGCCGCCGTACATGCCGCCACCCGCTCCGCCACCGGACGACCGTCGTGCCGCGCGGCACGATGGGCACCGGCCTGGCTCGTTCACGAGACCACGGGACTGGTAGAACTCCTGCTCGCCCGCGGTCCAGATGAATTCCTGACCGCAGTCCTTGCAGGTCAGGGTCTTGTCAGAGAAGCTCACGGTGAAGCTTCCTCCCTTTCGTGTGCTGGCTTCT
>DATCOR010000228.1:0-6363 GCA_036564585.1 Candidatus Limnocylindria bacterium
GATTTGCGGCGAAAGAAAGGAGGTGATGTGGAGTGGGCGATAGCTCTGGGAATCCGAAGACCCAATGCTGCTCACTTCAGGCTTCCGGAATGCATCCAACTGAGGTGAACGCGGTCTAGCGAGTCTTCGCGAGACCCAACGAAATTGGCGGCGGCAGCGATGCCGCCGCCTTTTTCATTGTCCTTACGCTCACTCGAGCCATGGCCACTCAACGACCGACGAAGCCCAGCGGCCGCAGGCACTCGGACCGTCAGCACGCGCTCAAGGCGCCGGCTGCGGTGGAGGCGCCGCGTGAGCTTGTCCTCGCCGACAACCGGAAGGCGCGCTTCAACTATGCGATCGACCGGACGCTCGAGGCGGGCATCGCGCTCACCGGCACGGAGATCAAGTCCGTGCGCGCCGGGCGCACGAACCTGTCGGATGGCTACGCGAAGATCGACCGGGGGCAGGTCTGGCTGCGGAACGTGCATATCGCGCCGTGGCAGAACGCGGTCGGCTTTGAAGAGCACGACCCGACCCGTCCGCGCAAGCTCCTGCTGCACCGCGACGAGATCACCGGGCTTACCGGCTCGGTCTCGCAGCAGGGCTACACGCTCGTGCCGCTCCGCCTGTACATCAAGCACGGCGTCGCGAAGGTCGAGCTCGGGCTCGCGAAGGGGAAGCGCCGCTACGACAAGCGGCAGACGATCAAGGAACGCGAGACCCGGCGCGAGATGGAAGCTGCCATCAAGCGCCGGGTCGGACGAGGACCGGGTCGGGGCGAGGGCTAATCGCCGTAGGCGGGCGCGCTCTCGGCGCGAGCGCCGCCGCGCTGGGTGCGGCGGATCGGGATGTCTTCGAGGAACAGCGACGCGACGAGCGCCAGCGCCGAGGCGAACACCGCGGCGAGGAACAGGTCGTGGAGGGTGACCGCGAGGCCGGACCGGGCCGCGGTGACGACCGAGTCGAACAGCGGTCGGAGCGCGTCCGGCAGGTTGGCTCGAGCAGCCGCGAGCGAGATCGGGTCGAACAGCACCTGGGTGTTGCCGGAGCCCGTGGGAACGAACGCCTTCGCCTGCGCGGGCAGGTTCAGGGCATCGATCTTCGCCGCGATGTTCACCGGCAGGCGCTGCGAGAGGAACGATCCGAGCACCGCGACGCCGATCGTGGCGCCGACATTGCGGAAGAACTGGATCTGGCTGGTGACGACGCCGATGAACCGCGGCTCGACCGCGGATTGGACGGCATTCAGATACAGCGGGAACGTGATGCCGACTCCGAGCCCGACGATGACGAGGTCGCGGACGATCTCGATCTGCTGCGTGTCGGTGGAGATCTGCGACATGAGGTAGGTCCCGATGACGAGCAGGGCCGTGGCGAGCGTGCCGAGGTAGTGGTAGCGCTTGATCCGAAGCATGAGCTGGCCGGTCACGATGCTGCCGAGCACGAGTCCGACCATCATCGGCGTGACCAGCAGCCCTGAGTTCGTCGCCGGGATGCCCAGGACGCCCTGGTACACGAGTGGCACGTAGACGATGGCGCCGAACATGCCGACCGCGACGAGGAATCCGGCGGTCACCGCGACCGCGAACGTCCGGTTCTTGAACAATTCGAACGGCACGATCGGGTGGTCGGTGCGCCGCTCCAGGAAGTAGAAGCCGATGAGAACGACGGCGCCCACGGCGAGCAGCCCGAGGACCTCGGGAGAGCCCCAGGAGTGATCGCGAGTGATCGAGAAGGCGACGAGGATCGGCGCGAGGCCCGCCGTTAGCGCGGCGACGCCCGGGAAGTCGATGTCACGCCACGTCGCGTTGTGCGATGTGCGGGGCATCGTGAAGAGCACGAACAGGATGGCGGCGATCCCCACCGGGACGTTCACGTAGAACACCCAGCGCCAGCCGGCGTTGTCGGTGAGGTACCCGCCGATGGTCGGCCCGACGACGGAGGCGATCCCGAAGATGCCACCGAACAGGCCCTGGATCCGCGCGCGGCGCTCGATCGTGAAGATGTCGGCGATCGCGGCGAACACGCTCGAGAAGAGCACGCCGCCGAACAGGCCCTGGATGCCGCGGAACGCGACGAGCTGGACCATGTCCTGGGCCTGGCCGCAGAGGGCCGACGCGAGGACGAACCCGATCATCCCGACCAGGAGCAACGGCTTGCGGCCGAACAGGTCACCGAGCTTGCCGGAGATCGGCGTCATGATCGTCGAGGTGACGAGGTACGCGGTGAGCACCCAGGCGTAGTAATCGAGGCCCTTGAGCTCGGCGACGATCCGCGGCAGCGCGGTACCGACGATGGTCTGGTCGAGCGCGGCGAGGAAGAGCGCGAGCATGATCCCGACCGTCACGAGGACGAGTCGGCGGCCGTGCAGTTCACCGGACAATTCGAGACTCCTTTTGCGCGGATGGGCTGATGAGGATGTCGTTCAGATCTGAGATCGCGGACCGGACCCGGACCTTCTGCTCGGAGGCCAGACCGTCGAGCCGCTTGACCAGCTCGGCGGTCATGAGGTCACCGACGCGCCGAAGCTCGGTCTCGCCCTTGTCAGTGAGCTCGACGATGACGGCGCGCCGGTCGGTCGGATCGTCCACGCGCCGGACGTGACCCTCGGCGACCAGGCCCTCGATGACCTCGCTCATCGCGGACGGAGTGGTGCCGCAGAGCGTCGCGAGCTCGCCGGCCCGGATGGGGCCGCGACCCTGCAGGATCCCGAAGGTCTTGTAGCGGCCGATCGAGCCGGCGCCTTCGCGGACGACGCCGTGCCAGAGCTGGCCGATCCAGGGAAAGAAGCCGAGCAGCTGCTTTGCGGCCCGGACGTCGGCCTGTGCAGGCGCCTTTGTTGGTGCAATTGCAGACATTTGTTTCGCCTTCCGAATTATGAGGTCACCGAAATATACGGCCCCCGAAGCGTTCACGTCCAGCCCTGATTCCGCATCATTGGCAACAGTTCGACGGCTTGCTCACGCGTGGGCGGGCCCGCGCGTTCTAGGTTCGTGAGCATGCGCATCGCCGTCGCGTTCGTCACGTGCGCCCTCATCTGGGGCACGACGTTCCTCGCGATCCGGGTCGGCAACGAAACCACCCCGCCCGTCTGGGCCGCGACCATCCGGCTCGTGCTCGCGTCGGTGGTCCTGTTCGGGATCACGGGCGCATTCCGTATGCCGCTACCGCGCGGACGGGCGCTCCGCGGCGCGGCGCTCTGGGGACTGTTCAACCTCGGCATCAATTTCTCGCTCCTCTACATCGGGGAGACGACCGTGCCGAGCGGGATCTCGGCGGTGCTCTTCGCGACGGTCCCGCTCACCACCGCGTTGCTGGCCGCCGCGTTCCACGTTGAGCCGCTCGTCACGCGCAAGCTGATCGCCGCCATCGTCGCGATCGGCGGGGTCGCGATCATCTTCGCCGGCGAGCTTGGCGTCTCCGTCCCCTTCGCGGGCCTGCTCACGGTGTTCGTCGGCGCGAGCGCCGCGGCGCTGGCCAACGTGCTCTTGAAGCAGGCGCCGAAGCAGCAGGTCATCCCGCTGAACGCGATCGGGACGGCGGTGGGCGCCGTCGTCTGCCTGGTCGTGAGCACGGCGCTTGGTGAGTCGCACACGATCCCGGCGACGATGTCCGTGTGGCTCCCGATCCTGTACCTCACCGTCGCTGGATCGCTCGGGGCGTTCGTCCTCTATAGCTGGCTGGTCACGCACTGGTCGGTGTCGAACGCGAGCCTGCTCGGCGTGACGGTGCCGATCATTGCGGTCATCGTCGGTGGTCTCGTGAAGGGCGAGCAGCCCGCGGCGCTCACCTACGTCGGCGCGGCCGTGGTGATCAGCGCGATCCTGATCGCCCTGCGCGCGCCGCACCCGCGCGCGCTCCCGGCGTCCGCCGCGGCCGCGACCGACTAGCCCGCGCGCATCCGGGCAGGTGCCCGTTGATGACGCCGATGGCGTGCATGATCGACTCGGCGATCGTCGGGCCGACGAACGTGAATCCGCGCGAGCGCAGCGCCTTCGAGAGCGCGGCCGGGTCGTCGAACGTCCCGAGCCAGCGCGCGACGCTGCCCACCTCGTCGCGCAGCTCCAGATAGGCGCGCGCGTTCGAGATCGCGGATCGGATCTTCGCCCCGTTGCGCACGATGCCGGCATCGGCCAGGAGCCGCCGCTCGTCGCGCGCCGTGAAGCGGGCCACGCGCTCCGGCTCGAACTCAGCGAAGGCCGCACGGTAGGCGGACCGCTTGTTCAAGATCGTCGACCACGAGAGGCCGGCCTGTGCCCCCTCGAGGGTGATCCGCTCGAAGAGCGCGGCATCGCTGCGTACCGGACGGCCCCATTCGCGGTCGTGGTAGGCGCGCATCGCCGGGCTCGCATCGGCCCACGGGCACCGCTCGGTCATGCACCGACGATACTGGCGCGCGCTCTGCAACAGCGGACGAAAAACCTTGACGGAGGCGAACATGCCGCCCCGCGGAGTGAAGAGCAAGAAGCGGACACGTCAGTACGAGCACATCAAGGCGAGCGAGAAGAAGGCCGGTCGTAGCGAGCAGACCGCCGAGCGGATCGCCGCCGCGACGACCAACAAGACGCGCGCGAAGAAGGGCGAGACGAAGAAGAAGAGCTAGGTCCTTCGAGGACCGATCCGGCATCCGCGGTTACCTCAGCGGCTACCCTTTGCTCGGGTGGAGGTGATCGGCATGGCGCCACGTGGAACGAACAGCAAGAAGTCCGCGCGCCAGCTCGAGCACGTCAGGGAGAGCGAGAAGAAGGTCGGCGGGAGCGAGAAGGCGGCCAAGCGGATCTCCGCCCCCACGACGGACAAGACGCGTCGGATGAAGGGGAAGTAGCCCCGGCCGCTACGGCGCGACGACCACCGTCGTCGTGAAGAGCAGGGCGAGCATGATGCAGGCCTGGCCGCTCGCGCAGATCACAGTGCCGGTCGCGTTGATCATCGACGTGCCCGGTGCCGCAGCGCTCCAGATCGCCTGGGTGCCCCGGACGAGCATGTAGTTCTGAACCCCGTGGACGAGCACCACGCCGTCCGGCGGGTCGACGCGCCACTCGTACTCCGTTCCGAGCGCCACCTGGATCGTGTCGCCGACGCGCGCGTGGACCGTGCCGCGGTCGTTGGCCCGGGTGACCAGCACCGCACCGGCGATCGGTGGGATCGGCGTCGCGCTCGCGGAAGGCTGCGGAGTTCCCACGCCGCCACACGCGGTGCCGACGATCAGCGCGAGCGCCAACGCGAGCTGCCTCATGTCAGGGCGAACGCTTGCGAGGCGGGTTCGGTTCCCGTGGGTCGGTTAGGGCTTGGTCCAGCCGGGCGGCATCCAGATCGGGCCGTCCAGCGTGGGGTAGTAGACCTGCCAGCCGTAGAAGCCGCGATAGGCGAGCGGGTCGGCATGCATCGCCTCGCCGTAGCCCTTCACCGCGTTCACGTAGAACGACGAGTGGTTGTAGGCGTAGATCGCCTTGTCCATGTCACCGGGCGCGCCCGCCGCCTTGAGGTACCGCGCCGCGGCGAGGATCGAGTCGTGGTAGCTGTTCACGTCGCCGCCGGCGCCGTAGCTGGCCCAGGTGGACGGGATGAACTGCATCGGGCCCTGCGCGCCCGCGGATGAGTCGCCGCGGATCCGGCCCATGCGCGTCTCGATGAGATTGATCGACGCGAGGAAGTACCACGGCACGCCGAACGTCGTCTCGGCCTCCTTGTAGTAGGACATGAGCTCCGCGATCGGCGGCGGCTGGACGATGTGCCAGTCCGGAAGGTTCTTCGGGATCGGACCCGCGTGCAGCTGCCGGAGCTGCTTGCCCGCGTCGATGGCTGCGGTGATCGTCGCCTTCGGCGTCGGCGGCAGCGCGGAGACGACCTGATCGGTCCACTCGGGGTAGTCGGCCAGCCGAGAGATGTCGAGCTGTTCCGCGTGACCGGCCCACGCGAGCTGGTCGGCCGTAGCCGATGGGTCGTGGATGAGCGCTTCCACCATCACGAACTGGGTGGCGAGGCTCGCCGCGTCATTGGCGATGACCGGCGCCGCGGTCCAGTTCGGCGTCGGCGCGGCACTCGCGGTCGGAGCGGGAGTCGATGACGGCGCGAGCGTCGGTTCAGGCGTGTAGTGGATCGTCGCCGTCGGCGTCGAGTCGCGAGTGACGCTCCCGGCCGAGCAAGCGGCCAGGGTCGCGGACAAAAGGACGATCGAAAGAACGCGCATCACCACCGGCAGTGCGTCTAACGCACGACTCGCGCCGAACGCAACGCCAGAGTTACTCATCCCCTGGTCGCTCGATCACCGAACGAGCCTAATCTCGGGCGATGCGCATGCGGACCGCGGCGGTGGCGTTCAGCGGCTTCGTCGTGCTCGGCCTGCCCACCGGGATGCTCGGGATCGCGTGGCCATCGATC
>DATCOR010000231.1:0-4210 GCA_036564585.1 Candidatus Limnocylindria bacterium
GCCTGGACCGACTTGCCCGATGCCTCCCCGCCCTCGAACGAGAGGAAGAGGCCGCTCACCTATAGATCTGGACGCGCCGGTACGGCTCGTGACCGGAGCTTCGCGAGCTCAGATTCGCGCGCTCGACAAGCTCGTGCTGCATCTTGCGCACGTAGGCGTTTTGTGGCTCGAGTTCGACCTCGTCACGTGCGCCGGTGACCACGGCGTCGATCGCCTCGCGGGTCTCGTCCAGCGCATCCTCTTCGGGTCCACGTCGCAACTCGAAGACGCTCGTGAGGGCGCTCGCGATCTGCGACGACGAGTTGCTCCGCGCGACGTAGATCGGCACACCGCTCGATTCCGCGTTGCGGAGGCGCGGCGTCTTGCGGCGGTAGTAGTTCTTCAGCGTGATGACGACGTCGGCATCTTCCGGCTCGCGGACCACCGCGACCGGCAGGTTCAACCCGCGCGCGGCTTCCTCGAGACGCGACCACGAGATCCCGAACGGGTACACCTTCACCGTCTCGCGGATGTCGCGCGTCGGCATCCGCGGCGTGCTCCGGCGCTCGATGGATTCGGCCGGCTCGCGGGTCGCCTTCGCGTTCGACACGGTGACCTGTCCGGCGCCATCACGCTCGCGCAGCTGCGGCGAGACCGGCATGCCGAGGAGCACCGAGTCCACCGTCTGCGCGACGTCCTGGTAGATCGACACCTTCTGATACGCCTGGATCTCGACCAGCACCTGGAACGTCGGCGGCGCCTTCCGTTCGAGCACGGACTTCTGAGTGCCGCGGCGGCGCGCCTCCTCGTCGCCAAGCGTCACCGTCTGGATCCCGCCGATGAGGTCCGAAAGCGTCGGGTTCAACATGAGGTTCTCGAGGGTGTTGCCATGTGCCGTGGCGACAAGCTGCACGCCCCGCTCGGCGATCGTGCGAGCGGCCTGGGCCTCCTGCTCGGTGCCGATCTCGTCGATCACGATGACCTCGGGCATGTGGTTCTCGACGGCTTCGATCATCACGGCATGCTGCAGGCTCGGGGTCGCGACCTGCATCCGGCGGGCGCGACCGATGCCGGGATGTGGGATGTCGCCGTCGCCGGCGATCTCGTTCGAGGTGTCCACGACGACGACGCGCTTCTTCAGATCGTCGGCGAGCACGCGGGCGATCTCGCGCAACAGCGTCGTCTTGCCCACGCCGGGCCGGCCGAGCAGGAGGATGCTCTTCCCCGACTCCACCACGTCGCGGACGATCTCCATCGTTCCGTACATCGCGCGCCCGACACGGAGCGTCAGACCGACGACCTTACCGGCGCGGTTCCGCAGGGCACTGATCCGATGCAGGGTGCGCTCGATGCCGGCACGGTTGTCGCCGCCGAACTGGCCGATCCGCGAGATCGCATACGCGATGTCCTCGGCCGTCACCTCGCGCTGCGACAACTGCTCCTCGCGGCCGGCGAACCGCGCCTCTGGGATGCGGCCGAGATCCATGACGATCTCGAGGAGCCCGTTCAGATCGGCGAGCGCGCGGACCCGCTGGCAGAGGTCAGGGGGAAGCGCATCGAGGATCGCGTCGAGGTCGTCGCGCTCGATCGTCATCTCACCACCGCCGGCGCGAAGGCCGGCTCTTCGATGCGAACGGCCAACTCTTTGACGAACAGCATAGCCGTGGCGATCTCCCGGAAGCCCTCCGAGAGCAGCGCGCGTGCCACGTGCTCCTCGTACGAACGGACAGGCGACATGATCGCGCGGCCGACGGGCAGCTCGAGCGTCGTCGCGCGCACGACATCGCGGGCGAGCTCGATGTTTCCGTCGACGGAACGCGCTTTCACGACGTGCGGATGGCTGTCGAGGCCGCGGAAGCTCACCCCGAACGCGCCGAGGCGAGGCTCGCCGCCGACCACCATCGCCGTCGCGCGCCGCATCGCCAGCGGGTTGCCGCTCACGAGGAACGGCGGATCGAAGGCGCCGGCGCGGCGGCCGATGTCGAAGTCCTCGACCGTCAGCTGCTCGGCGCGCTGCACGGCGTGCGGCGTGGTCGCGGCATAGAAGCGGAAGAGATCGTGCGCGTCACGCCGCCGCGCGTAATGGCCATCCAGCTTCGTGGTCGGGGCCCGGAGGGGCGCCCGCGGCGCCGCGTACCAGGTCTCGCGCGTGTACGAATAGAAGCCGGCTTGGAAGAACGTCTCGCGCGCGCGAGCCGTGCCGACCGCGGGCGCGGAGATCGCCGCGTCGGCCACGGCGCCGTACAGGCGCAGCTGCCCGTGCTGAACGGCTGACGCCGAGATGTGCGACAGCAGCTTGAACGAGCCCTCCGCACCGCCGGGATCGGGGACGGCCGCGATCGCGAGGATCACCCACTCCGGCCGGCGGCTGTTGTAGATGAGCGCGACCGCGCAGAGGCGGCCGCGGTACTCCTCGATGTACAGACGAAGCCGACCACGCAGGCCGATCGTGCCGGGCAGGAGCTTCCGCCACCCCGCAAGCGCGCTCGACACGAGAGGTTGCGGCAGGACCGAGCCGAGGATCGCGTCCGGCTCGTGGCTCGCGACGGACAGGAACCGCGTCACCCGCGGCAGGTCCGTCGGCATCGCTGGCCGGACCGACACGGCCTAGTGCTTCCCGAGCTTCAGGAAGTAGTCGTGGAATCGACCGTCGCGTGTGAGCTCCGGATGGAACGACGTCGCGAGCAGGTGATCCTGGCGCGCGGCGACGATCCTGCCGTCCTCCAGCTGCGACAGCACTTCCACGTCGGGGCCAACGGCCTCGATGAGCGGCGCGCGGATGAAGACCGCGTGGAACGGGTCGCTGCCCAGTGCCGGCACGTCGAGATCGGCTTCGAAGGAGTCGAGCTGGCGTCCGAACGCGTTGCGCCGGACGGTAATGTCCATGAGCTCCGCGAGCGGATGCGGATGGCCGGGCACGTCGCGCGCGATGAAGATCGCACCGGCGCAGGTCCCCCACACGGCCATGCCGTCGGCGACGCGCTGCTTGAGCTTCGGGATGAACCCATAGAGCAGCGCGAGCTTGCCGATCGTGGTGCTCTCGCCGCCGGGAATGACCAGCGCGTCGACGTCGTCGAGCTGCTCCGGCCGGCGCACATCGACGGCGTCGGCGCCGAGTCGTTGGAAGGTGTCAAGGTGCTCGCGAAAATCGCCCTGGAGGCCGAGGACGCCTGCGCGAGCTAAGCGATCACCAACCGCGGACGGCAAGGCGTTCGCCCTGGGCGAGCGTCTCGAGGGAGATGCCGCGCATCGCCTGGCCAAGCCCGCGCGAGACCTCGGCGATCAGCTTGGGATCCATGAAGTGGGTCGTGGCCTCGACGATCGCCTTCGCGCGACGGAGCTGGTCCTTCGGATCGTCCGACGCCTTGAAGATGCCGCTCCCGACGAAGTTGCCTTCGGCACCGAGCTGCATCATCAACGCGGCATCGGCCGGCGTCGCGATGCCACCGGCGCAGAACAACACGACGGGAAGCTTCTTCGCCTTCGCGACGTCGCGCACGAGATCGAGCGGCACGCGGTACTCGGCCGCCTTCTCCCGCAGCTGCGACTCGTCGAGACCGGCGAGTGCCTCGATGCCGCCGGTGATCTCGCGGATGTGGCGGACCGCTTCGACGATGTTGCCGGTGCCCGCCTCGCCCTTGCTGCGGATCATCGCCGCGCCCTCGTTGATCCGGCGAAGCGCTTCGCCGAGGTCGCGCGCGCCACACACGAACGGCACGTCGAACTTTCGCTTGTCGATGTGGAACTTCTCGTCCGCCGGTGTGAGGACCTCGCTCTCGTCGACGTAGTCGACGCCGAGCACCTGGAGGACCTGCGCCTCGACGAAGTGCCCGATGCGCGCCTTCGCCATGACCGGGATCGAGACGGTGTCCATGATCTCCGTGATGAGCTGCGGATCGCTCATCCGCGCGACGCCGCCCTCCTTGCGGATGTCGGCCGGCACGCGCTCGAGGGCCATGACCGCGACGGCGCCGGCCTCTTCAGCGATGCGCGCGTGCTCGGCGGTGACGACGTCCATGATCACGCCGCCCTTGAGCATCTGGGCGAGTCCGGACTTCACCGTCCAGGTCGCCTTGGCGGTGCTGGCGGTATCGCCCTTGTGTCCGTTCCCGTTCTGTGCCATCGGAAGCCCAATCGTACCGCTAGGCCCCTAAAATCGGAACATGGGCGTGGTCGACGCGAACGTCCTCGTGCTGAACCTGGACTACCAGCCGCTGAACGTGTGCAACGT
>DATCOR010000003.1:0-2280 GCA_036564585.1 Candidatus Limnocylindria bacterium
CGATGATCCTGCAGACGGACGACGGCCAGATCCGCGGCACGCATTCGATCTCCGCGGGCCTCGATTACCCGGGCGTCGGCCCGGAGCACGCGGAGCTCGCCCACAGCGGCCGCGCGGAATACGTCGCGCGGACGGACGCCGAGGCGCTCGAGGGATTCACGCTGCTCTCGCGGACCGAGGGGATCATCCCCGCCCTCGAGCCGGCGCACGCGATCGCCGACCTCACGCACCTTCGCGACGCATACGGGGCGGAGATCGACGTGCTCGTGTGCCTCTCCGGTCGAGGCGACAAGGACCTTGAGACCGTCATGGCGGCGCTGCGATGAGCGTCGCCGCCGCGACGGGCGTCGAACGGATCGCCGGCGCGTTCGTCCGGGCGAAGGCGGAGCGGCGGCTCGCGGTCCTCATCTACCTGACCGTGGGCTACCCGGATCGCGAGTCGACCGGCCCGCTGCTCCGGGCGGCCATCGCCGGCGGTGCCGACCTCCTCGAGCTCGGCGTCCCGTTCAGCGATCCGCTGGCCGACGGCGCGACGGTGCAGCGCGCGAGCGAGGTCGCGCTCGCCAACGGGATCACGCTCGCGGACTGTCTGGCCGAGGCCCAACGCGTCGTGGCCGAACGCGGCGTGCCCGTCGTCCTCATGGGCTACACGAACCCGTTCGAGCGGTACGGGTACGACCGCTTCGCGATCGATGCCGCGCCGATGGGCGTCGCAGGAGTGATCGTTCCGGACCTGCCGGCCGAGGAGAGCGCGACCTTCGACCGGGCGCTCGATCCGGCCGGGATGGCCCGTATCGACCTGTATGCACCGACGACGCCGGACGAACGCCTGGCCCGGCTCGTCCCGGCGTCGCGCGGCTTCGTGTACTGCGTCTCGGTGACCGGGGTCACCGGCGCGCGCCGCGCGCTCGGGGCGGATGTGAACGCCTTCGTCGGCCGCGTGCGGCGCCATACCGCGCTGCCGATCGCGCTCGGGTTCGGGATCAGCGAGGCCGCGCACGTCGCGGCGCTGCGTGGTCTAGTGGACGGCGTCGCGGTCGGCAGCGCGGCGATCGACGCGGTGACCGCGGCGAGCGACAAGCCGGCGGCGCTCCGCGCGTTCGTGCGGGGCCTCGTCGAGGCGGGGAGGTCCTGATGGCGACGCGAGGGATCCGTGGCGCGACGACGGTCGAGCGCAACGACCGCGAGCAGATCCTCGCGGCCACCCGCGAGCTGCTCGAGGTGCTCGTGCGGCTCAACGGCCTGCGACCGGACGACGTCGCGTACGTGTGGTTCACCGTGACGCCGGATCTCGACGCCGAGTTCCCCGCGTTCGCCGCCCGCGAGATCGGCTGGACCGAGGTTCCGCTCATGTGTGGACAGGAGATCCCCGTGCCGGGCGCGATCGCTGGATGCATCCGCGTGCTCATCGACTGGAATACGGCGAAGACCCAGCGCGAGATCCGCCACGCATTCCTGCATCGCGCGAAGGAGCTACGCCCGGCGTGGGCGGTGGAGGTCTGACGTGCTGGTCGTCATGAAGCGGGACGCGACGAAAGAGGAGATCGATGGCGTCGTGCGGCGGATCGGCGAGCTCGGCCTCACCGCCACTCCGCTTCCGGGTGTCGAGCGCACGGCCATCGGCACGTTCGGCGTCGCCGCACGCGAGTACGCCGAGCAGCTCGAATCGCTGCCCGGCGTCGCCGAGATCGTACTCGTGAGCCGCCCGTTCAAGCTGAGCTCGCGTGAGGTGCATCCGGCCGATTCCGTCGTGCGGATCGGCAATGTGCCCATCGGCAACGGACAGCCGCTCGCGGTCCTCGCCGGGCCGTGCTCCGTCGAGTCGCGCGAACAGACGATGAGCACCGCGCGCGCGGTCCGCGCCGCGGGGGCATCGGTCCTGCGTGGCGGTGCCTACAAGCCGAGCACGTCGCCGTATCACTTTCGCGGGCTGGGGCCATCGGGTCTCGAGCTGCTGAGCGAGGCTCGCGTCGCGACAGGGTTGCCGGTCGTCACGGAGGTCCTTACGCCCGCGGATGTCGAGCTCGTCGCGTCGCATGCCGACTGCCTGCAGATCGGTGCGCGGAACATGCAGAACTTTTCGCTGCTCGACGCGTGCGGCGAGCAATCCAAGCCCGTGCTGCTCAAGCGCGGCATGTCCGCGACGGTCGAGGAGCTGCTCCTCTCGGCCGAGTACATCCTCGCGAAAGGCAACCAGAACGTGATCCTCTGCGAGCGCGGGATCCGGACGTTCGAGAAGTACACGCGCAACACGTTCGACATCAACGCGATCCCGCTGCT
>DATCOR010000009.1:0-2659 GCA_036564585.1 Candidatus Limnocylindria bacterium
GTTCGTGATCACCGAAGGCCTGGTGATCATGACCTTCGCGCTGCTGCTCTCGACGCGCCTCTCCGGCATGGTCGGCGGCGTCATCGCGCTCGTCCTGTTCGGGCTCGGCTGGATCGGGGGCATCGTCGGCGGCATCGGCGCGGCGTTCGACAACGCGGGCATCACCCACGTCGGCACGGCGACGAAGCTCATCCTCCCGACCGATGGCCTCTGGCGCGGCGCGGTGTACGCGCTCGAGCCGCAGTCGCTCGTCGCGACCGGGGCGCAGGCCGGGCCGGCGGCCGCGGCCAACCCGTTCTACGCGGCGGCAGCGGCCCCGCTGTCATTCGAGCTCTACGTGGTCGGCTGGATCGCGGTCGTGCTCGCCCTCGCCATCGTGTCGTTCCAGACGCGCGAGCCCTGATCCGCGGGAACCCTAGTCCGCCGGGCGGTCGTCCGCCACGATGAAGGTCTTCCCCGAGCCGAGGACCGCGTAGTGGGTCATGTCCGTCCCCGGCTTCGCCCCGTGCCAGTGCCGCTCGCCGGCCGGGATGTACGCAACGTCACCGGCGCGAACGGTCTGCTCCTCGTGCTCGGTCGCGACGATCCCCTCGCCCGCGGTCACGATGAGGATCTGGTCGGTCGTGTGCGTGTGGAGCTTGTTCCGCGCGCCGTCGTGGAACGTGATCTCGGTGAGCCGAAGGTCCCGCGCCTCATCGCCGATGACAGACTGCCTATCCACAGCGCCGATGAACATCTCGCCGGAGCCGCGCTGGCGCTTGTCGGGAGCCGGACGCTCGATGCGCATGTGCTGAAACTAGCAAACGCCGCCCGGCACTCGGCGGATCCGAGAGCCGGGCGGCGAAAAGCTGACCTGGCGCGTCGCGGTGACTAGACGGCGATCGCCTGGAGCAGGTCCAGGAGCGACTTCGTGTTCGTCGGGGTGGTGAAGATCTTGGGGCCCGCGTACACGATGAGGACGAGGACGATGAGGATGAGCAGGATGATCCCGATGATCATGCCCGCGCCGAAGCCGCCGTCGCCGCTCGAGCCACCAGGGGTATTGACGTTGGTCTGTCCCATAGCGCTTGTTCTCCTCTCACAAAAGCCGCGCTACGGGTGATCCCGTGCGCTGGCGAAGGACACAAGCAGGCCCGATGCCAAACAGCCTTCAGGCGAGCGAGGGCTTTGCCCGAGCGAGCCGTAGGACCCACGGGCACCGACCAGCCGAAGGCAGGTCGGGCCTGGGGTTAGAAGGGCCCGGCGAGCTCCGGAGGGGCGAAGAGGTCGGCCGGCTCTTGCCACCACTGGTCGACCAAGCGACCGCCTGCCCGGGCGAGCAGCGCCGCGAGGGTGTCGGCCGGCTGGCCGCCCGCGGCTGCCACGATGACGACCCGACCGGCCGCGAGCTCCGCGCGGTAGCGCTGGCGGACGTCGCGCGGAGGCCGACGCCCGAGGCGATGGAGCAGCTTCGCCGGCCCGCGCTCGTCCTTTCCCGGATACCAGGCTCGCTCGCCCGCGATCCGCGCCGCGCGCGACGCATCGCGGGCGATGACCGAGATCTCCTGCGGCCGCACGTCCGACTCCGCGAGGATCGCGATCGCCTTTTGGGCGGCGTCGTCGTCCTCGAACGATGCGGCCGCGACCATTCCGCCGGCGACATCGGGGAGATACGAGGACACGGCCACTACGCGCGCCAGAGTAGGACAGGGATCCGCATCTCGTCCGGGGTCATGCCGCCGTGCGCGCCGCGATGGAGCACCACCTGGCCGTCCACGCGGACGACGCTCGCGGCGCGATCGTCGCTGAGCATCGCGAGCACCTCGCCGATGCGCTTGCGCGCGAGCGCCGGATCGCCACGGCCGAACAGTCCCGCCTCGATGGCTTCATCGCGGTCGATCAGGAGGAACGTCCCGAGATACGCGTGCTCGAGGTACGCCTTCACCTCGGCCGCGCGATCGGTGTGCAGGAAGACGAGGCGCGGCTCGCCGGCGATCGGATTCCGGAGCAGCGCTCGCAGCTCGCGGTCGGCCTCGAGGTCGATGAGCCGAGCCGGGTCCACGCTCGCGTGGCCGTGGTCGGCCGTGAGGATCACGAGCGTGTCGCCCGCGTCGCGATCGCCGAGCGCGCGCCCGAGGTCGCGGTCGAGCAGCGCGGCCTCCGCCGCGTGCTCGGGACCGCGTGGGCCGTACCAGTGGGCGACGGTGTCCACGCCCGCCCAGTACGCGTAGATGTAGAGCGGTGAATCGTCTTCGGCGCGGCCGTCGAGCAACTGGCGGACGCGGACGCCCATCGTGGACGGCAGGAGGTAGCCGACGTACGTCGCCTCGGCGGCGTGCATGCGCGTCATGGCCTCGTTGCGGAAGATCTCCGGCTCGACGATGTACGACCGGCCGCCGTGATCGCGGATGGCCTTGTGGATCGATGGCACCTTCGCGTACTTCCGCGGATCGATCGAGCGGTCGTCGAAGAACGAGCCGCGTCGCTGCGCGGCGGCACCCCAGCGAAGCATCTGGACGACGGTCACGAACTCCTCGAGCCAGAGGAAGTACGCGATGTTGCCGTGCTCCTGCGGCGTCCGGGCGGTCTGCATCGTGGTGACCGCGGCGGCCGTCGTCGAAGGGAAGATCGTCGTCGCATCGATGAGCTGCGCCGCGTCGCGCCGCACGGCGCGCTCGAG
>DATCOR010000010.1:0-3002 GCA_036564585.1 Candidatus Limnocylindria bacterium
GCGTGCGGAACGCCGATGGCTCGAATGATCACGAGCTGTTCCGACCTGCCCTTCCGGCAGGTGTTTCCCAGCAGTACGTCGGCGCGGTCATCGCCTTCGCGCCTCGCTAGCCACCCGCGCTAGTCTCGCGGCGTGATCGCCACTCGCCCGATCGCCCTCGTGGTCCTGCCCGGATCGTTGCTCTGGAAGCTCGTGCTCGTGCTCGCGGGATCGGCGCTCATCGCGATCGCGGCGCAGGTCAGGATCCCGCTCCCGTTCAGCCCGGTGCCGGTCACCGGCCAGACCTTCGCGGTGCTACTTGTCGCCGCCGCGCTCGGACGGCTCGGCCTCGGGAGCGTCATCGCGTACCTCATCGAGGGCGCGGCGGGCCTGCCGGTCTTCGCCGGCGGCACGTTCGGTGTCGCGACGATCGTCGGCCCGACCGGCGGCTATCTCATCGGCTTCGCGCTCGCGGCGGCGCTGGTCGGGTCCGCGGCCGAGCGTGGCTGGGACCGGCACCTTGCGACCGCGCTCGCGGCGATGCTCCTCGGTGAGGTCGCGATCTACGCCTGCGGGCTCGCGTGGCTCGCGCGGTTCCCGCTCCCGGTGCCACTGCTCGACGCGGGCCTTCTTCCGTTCATCCCGGGCGACGTCGTGAAGATGGTGCTCGCCGCGCTGGCGTTGCCCTCGGCGTGGCGGCTCGTGCGCGGATGAAGACGACGCAGCTTCGGGACTACGCGATCAAGCCCGGGCAGCTCGATCGATTCGTCGAGCTCTGGCGCACGGGGGTCCGCCCGCTGCGCGAGAAGCAGGGCTTCGTGGTCGAGGGAGCGTGGAAGGTCCCGAGCGAAGAGCACTTCGTCTGGATCGTGAGCTACGACCGTCCCGATGGGTGGGAGGCCGCGAACAAGGCCTACTACGACTCGCCGGAGCGCAAGGCGATGGACCCGGATCCCGCGACCCTCATCCTCTCGCAGCGCACCGCGTTCATCGACCGGGTCTAAACGTGGACGTCCTCGCCTACGCCGGGGACTGGCTCCATCTCATCGTCCGCTGGCTGCATGTCACCGCCGCGATCGCATGGGTCGGCGCGTCCTTCTACTTCATCGCGCTCGACCAATCGCTCCGACCGCCGCGACGCGAGGGCGCCGAAGCCGAGGGTGTCGGCGGCGAAGCGTGGGAGATCCACGGCGGCGGCTTCTATCGGGTCGAGAAGTACCGCATCGCGCCACGAACGTTGCCCGCGCCGCTCGCGTGGTTCAAGTGGGAGGCCTACACGACCTGGCTGACCGGCTTCGTGCTCATGGTCCTCCTCTATTACGTGGATCCATCGCAGTACCTCATCGACGCGAACCGGCCGCACTTCCAGGGCTGGGAGCTTGTGAGCGCGAGCCTCGCGATCCTCCTCTTCGGCTGGCTCGCGTACGACCTCCTCGCGCGCTCGATCGCGAACGAGCGCGCGCTGACCGTCGCGATCATCGTCCTCACCGTCGTCATCGCCGCGCTGTCCGGCTACCTGTTCAGCCCGCGTGGCGCGTTCATCCAGGTCGGGGCGACGCTCGGGACCTGGATGGCGGCGAACGTGTTCTTCGTCATCATCCCGGGCCAGCGCGCGCTGGTCGCCGCGACGGCCGCCGGCACGGCGCTCGATCCCGGACCGGGCATCCGCGGCAAGCAGCGCTCCGTGCACAACAACTATCTGACCCTGCCGGTGCTGTTCGCGATGATCAGCCAGCACTTCCCGTTCACGTACGGCCACGACAACTCGTGGGTCGTGCTGCTCGCGTTCATGGCGCTCGGCGCGCTCGTGCGCCACGTGTTCAATCTCCGCCATCAGAGCCGCGACATCCGTCGCACGCTCGCGGTCGTGGCCGCGGGAGGCGTCGTGCTGATCGTCGCGCTGGCGCCGCAGCCGCAGGCCGCCGGCCTGACCGCGGCCGACTTCCCCGCGGTGCAGCAGGTGTTCGGGGCCCGCTGCGTGACCTGCCACTCGAGCCATCCCACGAATCCAGGGTTCGCGGTCGCCCCGAAGGGCGTCATGTTCGATACCCAGGCTGAGATCGTCGCGAACGCGCAGCGCGCGTACGAGCAGGTCGTCGTGACGAAGGCGATGCCGCTCGGCAACGTCACGGGGATCACCGACGCGGAGCGCGACCTGATCGGCCGGTGGGTCCGGAGCGGCGCGCCCGCGCCCTAGCCGCGCTCCAATCGGTCGCGCGCGATCGCGAGGAATTCGTCGATCCCCGTCGCGAGCTCCTCGTGCCGCGGCCTTCGCAAGCGCGCTTGCAGCACCGGCACGATCTCGGCGCGCGACCGGCGGTTCACGAACACGACGAACCGGAAGCCGAACGTGCGCTCGTACTCCGCGTTCAGCAGCTCGAGCGTGCGCAGCGTGTCACGATCGGTCGTCCCGTCGTCCTGCTCGGCCGCCGAGCGCGCCGAAAGCCCGGTGGCCGCGCCGATCCGTGGGTGCGCGTTCAGGACGGCGACCCGCTCGGCCTCGGTCAGGTGCTGAATGACCTCGCGGGCGCGGGCGATGATCGCGGGCGGGTCGCCGCCCTCGCCGACGCGCTCGGCGAGGGCCGGCGCGCGCTCGAAGGCCTCAGCTACCCCGGTAGGTGACACAGCCGAACGGCGTGACGAGCAACGGCACGTGGTAGTGACCCTCGTCGAGGCGGACCTGCAGCGCGACCTCTTCGAAGAACGGACCCTTCACCGCGAAGAGCAGGCGGTACGAGCCCGCGGCGAGCTCCTTCCCGAGCTCCGCGATCCGGCCATCGCCGTCGGTGTCGCCCCGCGCGACGAGCTCCGTCCCGCGATAGAGCGAGACGCGCACTCCCGAGACCGGACGTCCGATCGCGGTGTCGAGCACGTGCGTCGAGATCGAGGCGGTCATGGCCGCGGATGCTAGCCCTATCCTTGCCCCGCTCGTGAAGATGTTGAAGATCGTCGCCGGACCGTTCACGTTCGGCGCGCGCCTCGAGGAGGAACGCGCGCCGCTGACGAGCGCCGCGATCCGTTCC
>DATCOR010000015.1:0-4822 GCA_036564585.1 Candidatus Limnocylindria bacterium
CAGCTCAGACTCCGTCGGTAAGGACCCTCGCGGCACCCTAGGACAGCACATTGGCAGTCACACGCTCACAGGCGACGATCAACGACAAGCCCCTGACCTTCGAGACCGGCAAGTACGCGCGACAGGCCGGCGGCGCGGTCACCGTGCGTTACGGCGACACCCTCGTCTTC
This sequence comes from Candidatus Limnocylindria bacterium, assembly GCA_036564585.1. Classification (GTDB taxonomy): domain Bacteria; phylum Chloroflexota; class Limnocylindria; order P2-11E; family P2-11E; genus UBA4735. The sequence continues at coordinate 171 of DATCOR010000015.1, forward strand.
GCCGCGGGCACCGTCGCAAAGACGACCCGTCCCGGCATCGACTTCTTCCCGCTCACCGTGGACTTCGAGGAGCGCCTCTACGCCGCGGGCAAGATCCCCGGATCGTTCCCGCGCCGTGAGGGGCGTCCGTCTGAGGAGGGCATCCTCACCGCCCGGCTCACCGACCGGCCGATCCGCCCGCTCTGGCCGAAGGGCTTCAAGAACGACGTCCAGGTCATCGTGTCCGCGTGGTCGAGCGACCAGGAGAACGACTACGACGTGCTCGCGGTGAACGCGGCGTCGGCCGCGCTCCACATCTCGAACGCTCCGTTCGAGGGTCCGCTTGGCTGCGTCCGCGTCGGCACCGTCGACGGGAAGCTCACGCTGAATCCGACGATCAGCCAGATGCTCGAGAGCGAGCTCGACCTCGTGGTCGCCGGAACGAAGGACTCGATCATGACGGTCGAGGCCGGCGCGCAGCAGATCTCCGAGGACAAGCTCATCGAGGCCCTCGGTCTCGCCCAGCAGGGCATCGCCAAGCTCTGTGAGGCCCAGGAGGATCTGCGTCGCGCCGCGGGCAAGCCGAAGCTCGTGTGGGCCCCACCGGCCCGCGACGAAGCCCGGCTGGCCCCGATCCGCGAGTTCTTCGCCCAGCGTCTTCGCGCGAAGCTCCGCAACGCGGACAAGGCCGAGCGCGAGGCCGGGCTCGACGCCGTGAAAGACGAGGCGCTGAAGCAGTTCGTCACGCCGGACGGAAAGACCACTCCCGAAGAGGTCACCGCCGAGTGGGACGCGGTCCTGGAGCACGAGTTCCGCACCGCCGTCGTGGAAGAGAAGCTCCGGCCGGACGGCCGCGGCACGAAAGACATCCGCGAGCTCGAGATCGAGGTCGGCGTGCTGCCGCGCGCCCACGGCTCGGCGGTCTTCCGCCGCGGCCAGACCCAAGTGATGTCGGTCGTGACGCTCGGTCCGTCGGGCGACGAGCAGATCATCGACACACTCTCGCCCGTCGACACCAAGCGCTTCATGCATCACTACAACTTCCCGCCGTACTCGGTCGGCGAGGTGCGGATGATGCGCGGCGCCGGGCGTCGCGAGATCGGTCACGGCGCGCTCGTCGAGCGCGCGATCCTCGCGGTCATCCCGACGAAGGAAGAGTTCCCGTACACGATCCGCATCGTGAGCGAGACGCTCGAATCGAACGGCTCGTCGTCGATGGCGTCGACATGCGGCTCGACGCTCGCGCTGATGGATTGCGGGGTGCCGATCAAGACGATGATCGGCGGCATCGCCATGGGCCTCGTGCTCGAGAACGGCAAGCACACGGTCCTCACCGACATCCAGGGCCTCGAGGATCACTACGGCGACATGGACTTCAAGGTCTGCGGCTCGGACCAGGGCATCACCTCGCTCCAGATGGACATCAAGGTCAAGGGCATCACGCTCGAGATCATGCGCGAGGCGCTCGCGCAGGCCCGCGAGGCGCGGCTGTTCATCCTCGGCGAGATGCGCCAGGTCATCGACAAGCCGCGCGCCGAGCTCAACAAGTTCGCCCCCCGCATCGACACCGTGAAGATCAACCCCGACAAGATCCGCGACATCATCGGGCCCGGTGGCAAGATGATCCGCGCGATCCAGTCCGAGTCCGGCACGAACATCGAGGTCGAGGACGACGGCACCATCCGCATCACGGGCGCGAAGCCCGAGGGCCGCGAGAAGGCCCGCGCGATGATCGAGGGCCTCACCAAGGAGCCCGAGGTCGGCGAGGTCTACGAGGGCAAGATCACCCGGATCATGTCGATCGGCGCGTTCGTCGAGTACCTCCCCGGCAAGGAGGGTCTCGTGCGCGTGTCCGAGATCTCGAACGAGCGGGTGAACAACATCGAGGACGCCGTGAAGATCGGCGACCACGTGAAGGTCAAGGTCGCCGAGGTGGACCGGCAGGGCCGGGTGAACCTCTCGATCCGCGCCGTCAACGAGGACCCCGCCGAGTTCGACCGCCGTTCGCGCGAGCAGCGCGCGCGGTTCGCCGAGCGCGGCCCGGGCGATGGCGACCGCGGTGGCTTCCGCCCCGGTGGCGGAGGCGGGTTCCGCCGGAGCGGCCCGCCGCGGGGCTAGCGCGCTCTGAACGCGGTCATCGTCACCGCGGACGACCTGGGCATCTCGCCCGGGGTCACGCGAGGCGTGCTCGAGGCGCACCGTAACGGCGTGGTGCGCTCGAGCTCGCTGCTCGTCACATTCCCTGACTCCGAGGAAGCCGCCGCGCTCGCTCGGGCCGAGCGTGATCTCGAGGTCGGCCTGCACATCGACCTCGTGGGCGGCCGTCCGGCCGCCGAGGCCGGCTCGGTGCGGTCGCTCGTCGACGCGAACGGCCGCTTCCACCCGCTCCCGGCGTTCACCGCGCGGCTCCTGGTGGGCCGGATCCGGTACGCCGAGGTCGCGGCCGAGGTCCGCGCCCAGGTGGCCCGCGCGCGTGCCTGGGGCATCGAGCCGCTGGCCTGGGACTCCCACCGCCACACGCATCTCATTCCGCCGATCACGCGGGTCGTCGCCAGGCTGGCCCGCGAGCACCGGGTCCGGTACCTGCGGCGCGCGACCCCGCCGCGCGCGGCCGCAGCGGCGAAGGCGCAGCTGCTCGGTGTCGCGTCGCTGGTGGATCGCGCGATGCTCCACGGCATCCCCGGCAACGACTGGTTCGTCGATCTCTCGGCCCTGCCGCGCCGCGCCGACGCCGCGACGATCGCCCTCTACGCGGCGTATCCCGGAGTAGGGGAGATCATCGCGCACCCCGGCTACCCCGACGACGTGCTCCGCGCCACCGGCGACGGCCTCGTGCTGCAGCGCCACGACGACCTGCAGGCCCTGACCGACGACCTGGTCCTGAGCGCGCTTGGCGACCTCGTCCGCTGGCGGGTGCCCTAGGTGCCCGGCGGCACGGCGACTGCGGCCCTCGACCGCGCCATCGGACGGTACCGGGACACATCGTTCCTGGCACGGACCCACGTGCACGGCCGCGCGTTCCTCTCCGACCTCGCGTTCGTCGACCGGTACGTGCCGCGGCACGGCTTCATCGTCGATCTCGGGTGCGGCCACGGGCTCTTCGCGAACCTGCTGGCAGAGTCGTCGGCCGGCCGGCGGGTGCTCGGCATCGACGTCGACGAGCGGAAGATCGCGGTCGCTCGGGCGACGATCGACGACCGCGAGTCGCTGCGCTTCGAGCTCGGGGACATCGTCCACGAGGCCGTGCCGAAGTGCGATGCCATCACGATCATCGACGTGCTCTACCTGCTGCCGCCCGGCGACCAGGAGGAGGTGCTCCGCAAGGCCGCGGGCGCCCTGGCCGAGAACGCGCCACTGGTCGTGAAGGCCCAGGAGCGCACGACGAGCCCGCGCTACGTGCTGACGTACGCGCAGGAGCTCGTCGCCACCTCGATCGGGCTCACCCGGGGCCGTCAGGGCCGCTTCCATTTCCTCGGCCGCGCGGAGGCGACCGCGATGTTCGAGCGCGCCGGTTTCCTCGTGGACGTGATCGAGATGCCCGGGCGGCCGTACACGGACGTCGTGTACCTCGCCCGGAAAGCACCGGCGACCCGATAATCAACCCCGTGGACGACACGCTCGCCTCGCTGGCCGATGAGATCCGCGCCTGCAAGGCCTGCCCGCTCCACCGGAGCGCCAAGCAGGCCGTGCCCGGCGAGGGCAGTGCGGAGTCCGGGATCCTCTTCCTCGGCGAGGCCCCGGGCTACAACGAGGACGTCCAAGGGCGGCCGTTCGTCGGGGCCGCGGGCCAACTCCTCGATCAACTCCTGGCCGGCATCGGTCTCGACCGGAGCAAGGTCTTCATCACGAACGTCGTTCGCCACCGCCCGCCCGAGAACCGCGACCCGCTCCCGGAGGAGGTCGCGGCCTGCCACGTCTGGTTCGAGCGGCACCTCGCCGCACTCAAGCCGAAGGTCGTCGTGACCTTGGGGCGGCACGCCATGTACAAGTTCTTCCCCGGCGAATCCATTTCGCGCGTCCACGGACGCGCACGAAAGAAGGACGGCATCACGATCTTCCCGGTCTTCCACCCCGCGGCCGCGCTGCATCAGCCCTCGCTGCGATCCGACCTCGAGAAGGACTTCCAGGCGCTCGCGACGTTCCTCGAGAGCACCCCGCGTCCCGCCGCACCGGCACCTGCGCCGGCAACACCCGCCGAGAAGCCGGCCGAGCAGATGACCCTCCTTGGCTAGCACCGTGCGGGTCATCCCGCTGGGTGGGGTCGGCGAGATCGGGAAGAACATGATGGCCATCGAGCAGGACAACGACATCGTCGTCGTCGACGCGGGCCTCATGTTCCCCGACGAGCAGATGCTCGGCATCGACATCGTCATCCCCGACATCCGCTACCTCCGCGAGCGCAAGGACAAGGTGAAGGGCGTCCTCATCACGCACGCCCACGAGGACCACATCGGGGCGCTGCCATACGTGCTGCGCGACTTCCCGAACGTGCCGATCCACGGCACCAGGCTCTCGCTGGGCCTCATCAAGACGAAGCTGCGCGAGCACAAGCTCGACCAGCGCACGCAGTTCCGCGAGATCGAGCCGGGGACGCCGTTCAGCATCGGCGCGTTCCGCTGCGATTCCTACTACGTCTGCCACAGCATCCCCGACGCGGTCGGCGTCACGATCGA
>DATCOR010000018.1:0-6734 GCA_036564585.1 Candidatus Limnocylindria bacterium
ATTCGTCGTGCGCCACGTTGCCGAGGTGCTGTTGGAGGGATTGGGGACGTAGCCCCAAGAGGCGCTTACGGCTGCGTCGGGCGCTGGCCGGCGTCTTCCTCGGCCTCGCGGGCCGCGGACTCGGTCGCCTCGTGGGCCGGATCCTCGTTCGACACGAACGGTGTCCCGGGGGCCGCGGATGCGTCCGCCCGCACGTTCGTCGTGACTCCGGCGTTCGACGCGGCGAACACGCTCGTGGCATGGAACATCGTCGCTCCGAGCACGCCACCGCCGAGCATCGCCGCGCTCACCAGGCCCGCCATGACCGCCCGCTTCACATTGCTGTTCATTTTTTTCTGTGCCTTTCTCTTTCTTTGTCTGTGCCGCTGCCCCTCTACGGGGTCGACCTCACTGTCGAGGGGCACGCAGGGTCGAACATGAATCGCAGTGAGGAACCATCTAAGAAAGCACTCACCTGCACCCGTGACGGTCACCTCGCCCCGGAGTTGACGCAGTTGTGAGGATCGGGATGGCGGCCCTGCTGCTCGTGGCATCCGTGATCGCGCTCGGCCGTCCGGCACACGCAGCCACGTGCGCCTCCTCGGTCGGTCCAGGCGTGCCCCCGCCGGGAAGCGTCCCGTCGGGCATCCCTGGCTTCCACGCCGCGTGGTTCGGCCAGTCGGGCTATATGTCGCTCTGCCCCGGCGATCGGATGACCGCGACGGTCGCGTACTCGAACTCGGGCTCGCGCGGGTGGGTCGCTGGTCGCCTCGGCGAGGTCGCGTACCTCGGCACCGCGGACTCGAACCCCGGCCAGGACGCGGCATCGATCCTTGGTGGTGACGGCGCGCTCGGCTCGCCGCGCACCGGCTGGGCGCGGTACAACCGGCCCGCCGCGCAGCCGGCCGCGTACGTCGGTCCCGGCCAGGTGGCGTGGTTCCAGTTCACGGTCCAGGCGCCCACGACGCCCGGCACGTACCGCGTCGCGATCCGGCCGCTCATCGAGGGCGCGCAATGGATGGAGGACTACGGGGTCTTCTGGCAGGTCACGGTCCTGAATCCGGATGGCACCGCGCCCGCCGCGACGCCCGCCGATCCGCGCGGCATGTACTTCGCGGTCGGCGCCGGAGTTGACGCGCAGTCGGACGCCGACGTGCACGAGGGGATCGATCGCGCGAGCGCGTATCTCGCGCGTTCGGTCGGCGGGGATCGCGCTCGGACCGCGACGACGCGGATCAATACCGGGACCGCGACGTACTGCTGCCTCGCGCATCTCGATGGGATCGACATCGTCACCGGCAACAGCGAGTGGGTGAGTCCCCGCGCGGCCGCCGCCGACACGTGGACCGCCGACACCGAGCGCAAGGAGCTCTCGGGCCACGAGTACGTGCACGTGTGGCAGGGCGAGCTCGGCGGGAACGCCTGCATGCTCGGCCCGCGTTGGCTCTCGGAAGGCATGGCCGAGTCGCTCGCCTACCGATCGCTCGTCGCAGACGGGCTCATCCCGCAGGCGAACATGGACACGTTCACCAAACGGCAGCTGCTCACCGCGACGACGCACCCGGCGCTCGCGCAGCTGGAGACGCAATGGCCCGACAGCGCGAACCCTTACAGCGTCGCGTACCTCGCCGTCGACCGGCTGCTGGCCGCGAACGGTCCGCTCCCGCTGCGCACGTGGTGTGAGGCCGTCGGTCGTGGGACCGACTGGCACACCGCGTTCACGCAGGCGTTCGGCGAAGACACGAATGCGTTCTACGCGCAGTTCGAGACGTACCGCTCGGCGTACCTCCGTTGATCGCGCGTTCGGTCGCGCGAACGCTCGTCGCGGCACTCGTCGCGCTCGCGTGTACATCCGGCGCGAACGCCGCCGGAACGATGGCGGACCCGGGCACGGCGCCGCTCACGGCCGCTGGTGGGCAGCTGCGCGCGTTCTGGGTGGACGCGTTCGGGGACGGGATGTACACGCAGGCTCAGATCGATCAGCTCGTCGCGGATGTGAAGGCCGCGAATATGAACGCCATCGTCGCGCAGGTCGTCCGGCGTGGTGACTGCCTCTGCAACCGCTCCAGCCTCCCGCGCACCGCGATCCCCGGCGTGTCGCCCGCGCCGTTCGATCCGTTGCAGTCGCTCATCGACGCGGCGCACGCGCAGGGCATTCAGGTGCACGCCTGGATCATCACGACCGGCGTCTGGCAAGGGCCCTCGGTCCCGACCGACCCGACGCACGCGTTCAACCAGCACGGGCCCTCGACGACCGGTGCGGCGAACTGGATCGACTACCGGTCGGACGGCGCGTCGAACCTCACCGACGAGTACTTCATCGACCCGGGTAACCCGGACGCCGCGGCATACATCGTGAACATGGCCACGAGCATCGCCCGCAACTACAACGTCGATGGCATCAACCTCGACCGGATCCGCTACCCCGACGGGAACTTCGGCACGAATGTCCCGTCGTGGGGCTACAACCCGACCGCGCTCGCGCGATTCCAGGCGGCCACCGGCCGCACGGATCGCCCGTCGAACACGGACCCCCTGTGGACGCAGTGGCGCCGCGATCAAGTCACGACCATCGTGCGCAAGATCTACCTCGAGACGTACGCCATCCGTCCGAGCATCCGGATCAGCGCCGACACCATCGCGTACGGCGCTGGACCGCAGAGCGCAAGCGGGTGGGAGAACACCCGCACCTATGCCGAGGTGCTGCAGGACTGGGTCGGCTGGCTCCGCGAAGGCATCCTCGACCTCAACATCGTCATGGACTACAAGCGCGATGCCGACGCGACGCAGCGGACCGCCTACGCACAGTGGTCCGACTTCGCCAAGGACTCGCAGTCCCAGCGGCAGAGCGCCATCGGCTCGGCGATGTACCTCAACGATCTTCCCTCCACGATCCGTCAGGTCCGCATGGCGGTAGCGAGCAGCACCGCGGGGGCGCCGTCGGCCGGCTGGAACGGGTACTCCTACCGAACGCCTGACGCGGCGACGAACGCCGGCACGCGGACCGGCGCGTCCGCGCGCGCGGAGCTCATCACGGCCCTCACCAAGCCGAGTGCGGACGATCCGGCCACGCCCGCGGTCTTCGCGGTCCCGGTGCCGGTACCGGCGATGCCGTGGAAGGACCAGCCATCCCTCGGGCAGCTCCGTGGGAGCGCCGCCGACCAGACCGGCGCGCCGATCGGTTCGGCGCACGTGACCCTGTACGACGCGAACGACACCGTCGTCGGGCAGCGGACCACCGACGGATCGGGCTGGTTCGGATTCGTTGACCTGGCACCAGGCACCTATCGCGCGACGATCGACTCGAGCCGAGCGATCGCATCGAGTGGCACCGTCACGGTCACCGCAGGTCAGGTCGCGGCCGTCGCGCCGGCGCCGCAGACCGCGGCGTGCACGTCGAGCGTCGGACCCGGGATCCCGCCACCAGCGTCGCTGCCGTCGGGCCAGCCCGGATTCCACGCGTCGTGGTACGGGCAGTCCGGCTATCCGACGCTCTGTGCCGGGGAGCGGTCGACGGCGACCGTCGCGTACTACAACTCCGGTTCGAAGGGCTGGGTCGTCGGCCGGATGGGTGAGGTCGCGTACCTCGGCACGTGGTCACCCGTTCCTGGCCAGGATCAACCGAGCGCGATCGGCGGCGACGGGCAGCAGGGCTCGCCGAATACCGGCTGGCCGCGGTTCAACCGCGTCGCGCTGCAGCCGGCCGACTACGTCGGACCGAACCAGGTCGCCTGGTTCCAGTTCACGATCCAGGCACCCGCGGTCCCGGGCACGTACCGCCTCTACATCCGGCCGCTCGTCGAGGGCGCGCAGTGGATGGAGGACATCGGCGTCTTCTGGTACGTGACCGTCCGCTAGCGTCGCGGCGCGTTTGACCAAATGTTGACCATCGTGTCGCGAGGCCGATCCACGGCCCTTTCGCGATCGCCCCGTCGCTCAGCAAGCCCTCGACCGAGCGTGTCCTCGCACGGAGGATGCACGCCCGGCCAACGGCTATTTCGCTGAAGGGGTGTGCCTCTCAATGCGGACATCGATGGCTGCGGTGACGATCGCGGTCCTTTGCGTTGCGCTCCTGCTGCCGGCCAAGGCCGCAGCGGCGGATCCGACGGCGATCCTCGTGAATAACGTGCTACGCAGCATCTCCGTGCTCACGCCGACCGGTCCGACGGACCCGGCGCGGGTCATCGGCATCGGTGTCGGGCTTCAGGGCGCGGACCCGGCGGGCGAGGCCTCGTACATCGCCGGTGAATACGACCCGACGAGCGCGCTGTACGGGCAGTTTCTGGACAGCGACCAGTACGAGCAGCGCTTCGGCGTTCCGCAGTCGCGCGTCGCTGCCGCGGTCGCGTGGCTGCGCGCGAGCGGGCTGACGGTGCAGACGATGCCCGGCGTGAGCGAGTACCTGCTCGGCTCCGGGACCGTCGCGCAGGTCCAGAGCCTGCTCCGGATCTCGATCGCGAACTATCACATCGATTCGGGTGACTTCTACGCGAACACGAACGCGCCGTCGGTGCCCGCTTCGCTCGGCGTGATCGGCATCGCCGGGCTCAACAGCTTCGAAGGTCCGCGCCTCACGAAGCGCACCGCCGCGTCGCCTGCCGCGCGGCCGGCCACGCTCGGCCCGGCGACGGACACCGGTCTCACCGCGCCGACCGATCTCTGGTCCATCTACGACCAGCCCGCGAACAACAAGGGCGAGGGCCAGAAGATGGCCATCTTCGGCTGGGGCACGACGAACAACACGCTGACCGATCTCAGGCAGTTCGAGCTCGAGAACAAGCTGCCCGCGATGCCGCTGTCGATCACCTACTACGGGACGGAGACCGCGGTCACCGATTCGGGTGGCGAGATCGAGTGGAACCTCGACACGCAGGCCTCGACCGGAATGGCCCCGAACGCCGTCGCCGAACGGCTCTACTTCGCGAAAGCGGGAACCGACGCGGATCTCCTTGCCGCATACAACGGCTGGGCCGGCGACAAGCAAGGCCCGCTGCAGGGAAGCTCGTCGTTCTCGGGCTGTGAGGAAGCACCCGGCACCGATGGCATCGCCGGCAGCCCGGGCAATCCCGGCGGGATCATCATCGCCGGCAACCCGAAGCAGGATCTCTACGAAGCCGTGCTCCGCCGCGCCGTCGCCGAGGGCCGCACGATGTTCGCCTCGACCGGCGACACCGGCGCGGGCTGCCCGGCGGTCGCGGTCGTGCTCAACGGCGTCACGCTCATCCCGACGCCGATGCTTGGCTACCCCTCGGTGAGCTCGTACGTGACCGGCGTCGGTGGCACGGTCCTGTACTTCAACGATGCGTCCGCGGCCGCCGCGGCGTCACGCGCATTCGAGTACTCGTGGAACTACACCGGCGGCGGGAACAGCCTGTTCATCGCGGCCGGCGCGTACCAGAACACGAACCCGGCGATCCTCCTCTACCACTGCGTCACCGATCCCCACGGCACTCCGTACCCGGTGCCGCCGCCGCTCTGCCGCGGCATCCCCGACGTCTCGGCGCAATCGGGCGACATCGTGAGCAACGGCTACAAGATCACCGTCGGCGGCAAGAACGACCAGTCCGGCGGCGGTACGAGCCTCTCGTCCCCGCTCTGGCTCGGCATGTGGACCCGCATGCAGGCCGCGGCGAAGTCCAAGAAGGGCAACGGCTTCGCGAACGCCGCGATCTACCGGCTCCAGACGAACCCCGCGACCTTCGCACGCGACTTCTTCGATGTCGGCGGCGTCTCCACGGATACCGCCGTCACGTGCAACGGGCCAGCGCCGACGAACTGCTCGCGCCCAGGCTGGGACTACGTCTCCGGCTGGGGCACGCCCGATGTCACCAAGCTCATGCTCGACCTCGACGGCAAGACCGCGCCCACACAGCTCACCACACCGAACCCGCCGCCGACGATCACGCCGGTCATCAGCGGCACGACGTGCCCTGGACCCCAGGTCATCGACGTCGTTGGCGACGCCCCGAATGAGTATCCCGGCGGCGATGGGTCCAACATGGACACGCTCGACATCGTGAGCGCGTCGTTCGCGACGCTCGACGCGGCCACCTTGCGGGTCACGCTCACCCTCAAGGATCTCGAGGTGCCGCCGCCTCCGGCGAACTTCATTGCCGCGTACTGGACCGTCTACTGGACATACAACGGCACGCTCTACTACGCCCAGGCGACCAGCGATGGCGCCGCGGGCGTGGGGGTCTTCAGCTACTCCGACGGGACATACACCAGCAGCTTCAATTCGATCAACGGGATCAACGGCACCGCGACGACCGGGCCGAACGGCACACTGGTGATGGACGTTCCGCTCGCCGATGTGGGCAACCCGCCCGCCGGCACAGCCCTGGTCACGCCATTCGCCGACACGCACGGCTCACTGACCGTGCTCGGTGCGGGTCTCTACTGGACCGCGGCCGGGGACCGCGCGCCGGACCTCGGGTTCGGCGCCTCGTGGATCGTCGGCCAGACCTGTCCGTAACGACATGCTCTGCGAGGGCCGGGCCGCAGGGCTCGGCCCTCGCTACCTCCCGACGTCGCGACGCTGCATCGAGACCAGCGCCCACGCGGTGCCCGCGACGCCGATCGCCATGAGCGTCGCGGCGCCGGCCCAGTCCACCGATGTCATCGGCGTGCCGTAAAGCACGAAGAACGACGTACGGCTCACCCAGTCGGGCAACTGGAAGAGCGGCACGAACTCGAGCGTGAAGTACGAGACCACCGCGACCGCCGCGATGAGCACCACCGCCACGCGCGGGCGC
>DATCOR010000020.1:0-6939 GCA_036564585.1 Candidatus Limnocylindria bacterium
GGCTTGATATCGCCGCCCGCGCCGCGATCGCCGTACCCGAGCTTGGCGGGGATCGTGAGCCGGCGTCGCCCACCGACCTTCATCCCGGCGACGCCCTGATCCCAGCCCTTGATCACGCGGCCCGCCCCGAGCGGGAACGAGAAGGTGCCGCCCCGGTCCCACGATGCGTCGAATTGCTTCTGGGTCGACCACCCCACCCCGACGTAGTGCACGTCGACGGTCTTGCCCGACGTCGCCTCGGCGCCTGTGCCGACCGTGACGTCTTCGATCACCAGATCGTCCGGCGGCGCGCCCGCGGGGATCGTGACGGCGGGTTTGGTGGCCACTCGGCGATGCTAGCGTTCGGGCCGGTGACGTATTTCCGTGAGGAGCAGCGGTTCCGCGAGTCATGGCTGTGGCTCAGCATCGCGATCCCCCTGGCCTTCGCGTTCTGGGTCGTGCTTGCCACACCGGGCGTTCCGGCATCCGCCGCCATCGCGGTCGTCGGCGTGGCGATCGCCGTCGGAGCGCTCATCGGCCTCGCGTACCTCGAGACCACGGTCACTGACGACGCGGTCGTCGTAAAGTTCCATGGCGTCTGGCCGACGCGGCGCATCAAGCTCGGCGACATCGCCGAGTACGCACCGATGCACGACACGATGTGGGACTCAGGCGGCTGGGGCGTGCACTTCGGGCTGGCCGGCCTGACGTACAACGTGAGCGGCAACGAGGGCGTGCACTTCCGGCTGGTGAGCGGCTCGCAGGTGCTGGTCGGGACGCAACGTCCGATGGAGCTCGCGGCGGCGATCGCGAAGGCGATGGCGGCGCGCGGCCCGGCCTAGTCGCCCGGCGCGAGCCACTCCCGGAAGGCGTCGAAGCCGTACGGCCGTCCAAGGAAGTCCAGGACGAGCTGCGCGGCCGGCTTCGTGCCGCCCGGTGCGAGCACGAGATCGCGATAGCGCTTCGCCTGCCCCGGATCCATGAGTCCCTTCGAGAACGCGCTGTGCAGGTCCTTCGCGATCACGAGCGACCACATGTAGGTGTAGTAGAGCGCGGTGTAGCCCTCGAGGTGCCCGAACGACGCCTGCATCGCGGTCGCCTCGGGCATGACGATCGGCGAGAACTCCTTCGAGGCATCGAAGACGACCTTCGTCGTGTCGAGGCCTTCCGGCGACCGGTCGTGCAGGCGCAGCGAGATCGCCGACAGCATGAGCTGCCGCTGCACGAACGTGCCGCGGCCGAAGTCCCGCGCGTCGCGCAGCTTGCGCACGAGACCTTCCGGGATGATCTCGCCCGTCTCGACGTGCTTCGCGAACCGACGCAACACGCCGTAGTCGTAGATCCACTCCTCGAGGAACTGTGACGGCGCCTCGATGAAGTCCCACTCCGACGGACGCCGCACCCGGGCCCACTCGATGTCGCCGCTCACGATGCCGTGGACCAGGTGTCCGAACTCGTGGAAGTACGTCACGACCTCGGAGTGCTGCATCAGGGCCGGTCCCTGCTGCGCACCCGGGTCCGGGAAGTTGCACACGAGGACGCCGTGCGGCTTCGCGCGGCCCTTGAATCCAGGCACGAGCGTGAAGCAGGCCGCGTGCTTGAACTTGCCCTCACGAGGATGCATGTCGAGCGAGATGTGGCCCATCTCGACGCCATCGACGCTGACGGCGAACGTCTCGACGGACGGATGCCAGAGCTCCAGCGTCACGGGCGTGAACTTGAGGCCGAAGAGCTCGCTGGACAGGTCGAGGATCGCTTGCCGGACGGCGCGGTATTCGAAGTACGGTCGCAGCTCCCGCCCGTCGTAGCTGTACTTGCGCGCCTTCACCCGCTCGAGGAGGTACTGCGTGTCCCACGTGCCGATCGGCTCGGCGCCCTTCTCCGCGACGAGGTCGGCGTACTCGGAGGCGGCGCTCTCGCCGCACGCGGCGCGGGCGCGATCGATGAACTCGCGGATGGCTGCGGCGGACCCGGTCATCTTGTCCTCGGAGGCGTACTCGGCCCAGTTCGCGTAGCCGAGCAGGGCCGCGAGCTCCGCGCGCTTGGCGAGCATCTGCTCGAGCAGCCGAACATTCGCGGGCACCGCTCGGGTGCCGTTCACGATCGTCAGCGCCTTCCGCGCGGGCTCGTCGGTCGCGTAGGTCATGAACGGGATGAGGTCGGGGTAGTTCGTCGTGACGTGGACCTTCCCCGTGGCATCGGCCGGGTGGGCCGTTACGTAATCCGCCGGCAGACCGTCGAGCTGGCGTGGCTCGAGGACGAGCTCCCGGACGTCGTCGCGGATGTTCTTCGCGAACTCCTGCTCGATCTTCACGAGCTCGGCCCGCACGGTCCGCACCCGGTCCTGCTCGGCCGGACCGAGCTCGATGCCGGTGCGGCGCATGTCGCGGCGTGCGAGCTCCACGACCCGACGCGCGACGGGCTCGAGCGCCGCGTCGTCCAGTCCACCGAGGGCTTCGTAGAGCGGCCGGTCCTGGCCAAGCCGCATGCTGAAGGCGGAGAGCTCCTGGATGACCGTGTCCGCGGCCGCGCGGACGTCCGGATCCGGATGCACCTCGGCCATCAGGCCGCACTCGCTCGCCGCCCCGGCGAGCTCGATGCCGATCTCGTTGAACAGGCGCAGCACGTTCGTCTCGGTGAACGGCGGCTTCGCGTTACCGAGGCGCGACAGTTGCGCTTCGGCGCGCGCAAGTCGGGCTCGGTTGCGTTCGAGAAGCGCGGACGCGGCGGCGTTCGTCGTGATCGTCATGGACTCGACGCAGTTTACGGCGGATGGCCCTCGGCACGTGTCGCGTAGCGGGAGCGCGACCCCGAGCTCGACCCCCCTAGAGGCGGTATCCCGCGGGGTCGACGTGCGCGGCGACGAGCGTCACCCGCGTCGATCGCGCGGCGTCGCGGAACGCGGCGCGGCACTCGTCGAGCGTGCGCGTTTCGACGCCGTCCGCGCCGAACGCCGTGGCGAGCGCGCGGTAGTCCAGCGCGCCGAAGGTCGTGCCGGTCACCGGGAAGCCCTTGCGCTCCTGCCCTGCCTTGATCTGCTGGAGTGCCTCGTCCGCCAGGATGACGACCGTGAGGGCGAGCCCGAGCCGGGCGGCGGTCTCCAGCTCGGCGACACTCATCGCGAAGCCGCCGTCCCCGAGGATGCAGGCCACCGCACGGTCGGGGTGCGCGAGCTTGAGGCCGATGGCGGCGGGGAGCCCGTAGCCCATCGATGAGAGGCCGTTCGAGACGAAGAACGTCCGCGCCGCGTACGCCGGCCAGCACTGGATGGAGACGGACTTGTTGAAGCCGACGTCGCACGACACGAGGGCGTCCTCGGGCAGTGCCGCGCGAAGGGCGCCGAGCACGTCCTGAGCGGTGAGCCCGCCACGCGCCGGACGCACGAAGCGCCGGAACTCCTCACGGAAACGCACCGCGTCCGCCGTCTCCCTCGGCTCCGCCGAGGCGCCGAGCGCGTCGAGCGAGGCGGCGACCGCGCCGACGACCTCGACCGCGCTCCGGTAGTAGCGGTCGTCGTTCGGGAGCGGGCTCACGTGGATCACCGCCGCTGGCGATGCCCAGTCGCGGTCGAATTCGACCGGATCGAAGCCGAGCATGACGACGAGATCGCGGCCCGCGACCCACTCGTACAGCTTCGCGCTGCCGAGGCCCTCGATCGTGCCGACCGACAGCGGGTGGTCGTCGCGCAGCAGGCCCTTCGCCTTCGGGGACAGGATGGTCGGGATCCCCCACGCCTCGACGAACCGCCGGAGCGGCTCCGCCGACGCTTCGTCGAGCGCGTCAAGGCCGGCGAACAGGACCGGCCGCCGGCTCTTGCGCATCAGCGCGACTGCCGCCGCGACCGATCCCGGATCCGGCGCAGCCGACCCGCGCCGCAGGTCGAGCTTCTCGGCGTCCGTATCTCCGTGCCGAGCGTCCTGCGATGGAACGTCGCTCGGTACCTCGAGGAACACCGGCCCTTGCCGCGGATCGACCGCAACGCGGAGCGCGCGATCGGTCACCGCCCCGGCATTCGCCGCGCTCACGCGGGCCTGCCATTTCGTGATCGGCGCGAACAGCGCCCGGAGGTCGAGCTTCTGGTGGGTCACGATCTCGTAGCGGTCGACCGGGAGCTGGCCAGTGAGCGCGATGAGCGGAGCCCGATCGAGGTAGGCCTGGGCGACGCCGGTGACCAGGTTCGTCGCGCCGGGTCCCAGCGTGGCGAGGCATGCTCCGGGCCGGCCGGTACTGCTGGCCATCGCCTCGGCCATGAACGCGGCGCCGGTCTCGTGCTTCGCGAGGACGAACTCCAGACCCGCGCCCCGGAAGCCCTCGATGAGGTCGACGACCTCCCCGCCGGGGTGGCCGAAGAC
This sequence comes from Candidatus Limnocylindria bacterium, assembly GCA_036564585.1. Lineage (GTDB taxonomy): Bacteria > Chloroflexota > Limnocylindria > P2-11E > P2-11E > UBA4735. Next base: position 4,332 of record DATCOR010000020.1, read on the forward strand.
GTGACGGATCCCCGCGGCGTGCAGCCGTTGGCCGATTTGCCGCGCGACGGTCGACATCCGGGCTAACTATGCAGGGGCGCCAGCCAGGCGGTGAATGTTGCTGAGGCAACTATCAGTGTGGTATCCTTGACCTCGACCCAGCGCCGCACCGTCCTTGTGAGCCAGCCGCTCCTTTCAACCCCTGCGGCTGCCCGACCGACCGGTCCACCGGCCAGTAATTGGAGGAACCACACCGAATGAAGACGTCAGGACTTCCCTGCCGCGCCACCATGGACTGTGACGTGGTCTTCACTCCCGCCGACGACAAGACCCTGAAGCTGCTGCTCGCCGCAGCCGCCGAGCGTGACGCCCACGAGCTCGCCGTCCACGGCTACACGCACCGGATCATCGATGTCGCGAAGCCGGACTTCGCGGCAGGCCCGCGGGGCCGTCGTCCGCGCAAGGAAGCCGCCGCCTAAGGTCTTCCGCGTGACGACGATCGAGTCCATCGAGCCCGCCACCGAGACCGTCCGCGCCCGCTTCGACCCGCATTCGAACGCCGACGTCACGGCCGCGATCGCGGCCGCCGACTCGGCGTTTCGCACGTGGCGCGAGGTCCCGATCCCGGAGCGCGCCGTGCGGATGCATCTGCTTGCGCGGGTGCTCCGCGACCGCAAGGATCGCTACGCGCGCTTGATCACGACCGAGATGGGCAAGCCGATCACCGAAGCACTGGCCGAGATCGAAAAGTGCGCGTTGACGTGCGACTTCTACGCCGATCACGCCGCCGAGTACCTGGCCGACCAGCCGGTGGAGACGAGCGCGAGCGCGAGCTACGTCGCCTACGCGCCGCTCGGCGTGATCCTCGCGGTGATGCCGTGGAACTACCCGTTCTGGCAGGTCATCCGGTTCCTCGCGCCTGCGCTCATGGCCGGCAACGGCGCGCTGCTGAAGCACGCCTCGAACGTGCCGCAGTGCGCGCTCGCCATCGAGGAGGCGGTGCGCGACGCCGGCTTCCCGCCGGCGCTGCTGCGGACGCTCCTGGTATCCGGCGCGGACGTCGAACCGGTCATCGCGGACGACCGGGTCCGCGCGGTCACGCTCACCGGCAGCACCGCGACCGGCGCCCGCATCGCGGAGCTCGCCGGACGCGCCGTCAAGAAGGCGGTCCTCGAGCTCGGCGGCTCCGATCCCTTCATCGTGCTCCGCGACGCCGACCTCGGCGCCGCCGCGGAGACGGCCGCGAAAGCCCGATTCCAGAACGCCGGCCAGTCGTGCATCGCGGCCAAGCGGTTCCTGGTCGAAACGCCGGTGGCGGCCGAGTTCGAGAAGCGCTTCGCGGACGCGATCCGCGCGTTGCGGGTCGGCGACCCACTCGATCCGGCGACGCAGGTCGGACCACTCGCGCGCGAGGACCTGCGCGACACGCTCGAGCGGCAGGTCGCCGCGTCGGTACGCATGGGTGCGCGGGTCGTCGTGGGCGGAGAGCGGCGCGAGGGCACGGGCTGGTTCTACGAGCCGACGCTCCTCGCCGACGTCACCGAAGAGATGCCGGTGCTGAAGGAGGAAACCTTCGGGCCGGTGGCCGCGCTCCTCGCGGTGGGTGATGCCGATGAGGCCGTCCGCGTCGCGAACCGCTCGCCCTACGGGCTCGGCGCCGCGATCTGGACGAAGGACGAGACGGCCGCGCGAGCGCTGGCGCGGCGCATCGAGTCGGGGTCGGTCTTCATCAACGGGATGGTCGCCTCCGACCCGCGGCTCCCGTTCGGCGGAGTGAAGAAGAGCGGATACGGCCGCGAGCTCTCGAGCTTCGGGATCCGCGAATTCGTGAACATCCAGACGATCTGGATCGGTCCCGCGAAGCAGCCGCCCGTCGTGAACGCCGAATAGCGATCGCGGCGCTGACCCAGGTCTCGCTCCAGTGAACGTCGCCGAGCTCGTCGTCGCGTGTCTCGAGAACGAGGGCGTCCGCCACGTGTTCGCGATCCCGGGCGAAGAGACGCTCGCGCTCGGCCTCGCGCTCGAGGACAGCGCGAAGATCACGCAGGTCATCGTCCGGCACGAGCAGGGCGCCGCGTTCATGGCCGACGTCGCGGGCCGGCTCACGTCGTATCCCGGCGTCTGCCTCGCGACGCTCGACGGCGCGCCGCTCGTCGCGCTGACCGGGCAGGCCGGACTGGAGCGGATCCACAAGCGCTCGCACCAGTACGTCGACGTCCTCGGCATGTTCGCGCCCGTCGTGAAGTGGAGCGCGCGCATCGAGGTGCCGGACGGCGCGCCCGAGCTGATCCGCACCGCGTTCCGGGTGGCACGGTTGGAGCGGCCCGGCGCGACGCACATCGAGCTCCCCGAGGACGTCGCGGACCGCGACGTTGCTGCGCGGCCGATGCCGATCCGCCGGACGCGCTATGCGACCGCACGCGAGGACGCGATCCAGGCGGCGGCCGACGCGATCAACGGCGCGAGCCGGCCGCTCCTCCTCGTCGGGAACGGCGTGATCCGGCGCGATGCCGCCGGTCACGGATCCGTTGCGGCGCTCCGCGCGTTCTTGGCGAAGACGCAGATCCCAGCGACGCACACGTTCATGGCGAAGGGCGCCGTCGACGATCGCGACCCCGCGGCGCTGCCG
>DATCOR010000041.1:0-7606 GCA_036564585.1 Candidatus Limnocylindria bacterium
CTGTGGCTCCAGCCCTCGGGCGTCTCGACGCGCCTCACGGCGCTCCGCGGCACGCCGGTCGTCCTGAACTTCTGGGCGACCTGGTGCGCACCCTGCCGGGCCGAGATGCCGCGCCTGGAGCAGGCCGCCCGCGACAACCCCGGCATCGCGTTCTACGAGATCGACCTCGATGAGGACGGCGGGAAGGTCCGGGGCTTCTTCGACTCGCTCGGGATCGAGCATCTGATCCCGCTCATCGATGTCGGGAACGCCGTAGCCCGCGCGTACGGGCTCGGTCAGGGCGTGCCGACATCCTTCTTCATCGATAGCGCGGGGGTCGTCCGCGCGGTGGCGCTCGGCGCGATGGACACCGCCACGATCGCGAAGAACCTGAGTACCGTGGCCCAGTGACCACTCCCCCCGGGACCCAGGTCCGGCGGATCGACCGCCCGGCGCCGCCGCGGCTCTACCGCGACGGGAAGCTGACCGACCTCGATCGCTCACCGCCGCCCGAACGCGCGATCTCGCTCATCGTCGACGGCGAGGAGCTCGCGACGATCGCCTGCTCGCCGGTCCGCGTCATCGCGCTGGCCCTCGGCTTTCTGCGGGTCGAGGACATCATCCAGCGCGCCGAGGACGTCGCGCTCATGGAGGTCTGCGACGAGGAGACCGTCGTCAAGGTGCGGCTCGCGCCGACCGCGCGCGCCGTGCCGCACGATCGCAAGCGGATCCTCACCTCCGGCTGTGGCCGCGGCGTCACGTTCTCGCTCGACGTCGTGCCGGTCGAGGGCGGGATGACCGTGCAGCCCGAGCAGCTGATGGCCTGGATGGAGGAGCTGCTCGACAAGGCGGCGGGATACAAGGAGCACGGGGGCACGCACACCGCCGGCCTGTTCGGCGACAGGGGCCTCGAGCTCCTGGTCGAGGACATCGGCCGCCACAACACGGTCGACCGGATCGCCGGCGAAGCGCTCCTGGCTGACATCGACACGCGCGGCAAGGCGATCCTCACCTCGGGCCGGATCTCGAGCGAGATGCTCGTGAAGGCCTCGCGGCTCGGCTGCGGGATCGTCGCGTCGCGCACGAGCCCGACGGAGCTCGCGGTCTCGCTCGCGGTCGAGGCGAACGTCGCGCTCTGCGGGTACGTGCGCCGCGATCAGCTGCGCATCTTCCACGACGCGGGGCGACTCGCGATCTAGAGCTTCGCGATCATCTCCGCGTGCTCGCGCTCGTGCGGGCCGAGCCAGGAGATCGGGCTCTTCGTCTGATCCCAGGTCGCCGGCCCGAACGGTCCAGCGTCGTCCGGCCAGCGCTCGAGCTCCGCCAGCAGACCCGCGCGGCTCGTATCGAGCTCCGCGCGCACCGTCTGGTAGGTCCGCGAGCGCCGCGGCGCGACCTGGCTCTCGTTCCAGGCGTCGAAGCGCGGCGTCGTCCACGGCCACGTCCACGTGCGGCCCGCGCGCACGTTCGCGATCGCCGTGCGCACCGCCACGTCGTAGCCGATGAGGTGGGCGAGCAGGTCCTTGGACGTCCAGCGCTGGCCCGGGAGCATCGTCTCGGCGAGCGTCCGCTCGTCGCGGCTCGCGAGGACGTGCTCCAGCTCCGTGCGCGCGGCGCGGACGCCGGCGAGGAACTCGGCCTTGCTCACGACCCCCAGTAGCGCGAGGCGGTGACTCGGGTTCAGATCAGCTGAGCGCGGCCTGCAGCTTGGCGAGGTACGCGTCGATGCCCCGGGTCTGGCCGGTCAGGCGCATGACCATGCGGAACAGCGGGTTGTAGACCTCGCCGCGCTCGGTGATCGTGAGGGTCGAGGCGTCACGGCCCCCGGGGGCGATCTCGAACGTCCATGTCCCGCCGAAGGCCTTCTCGCCGACGATCTTCCTGACCAGCAAGCGCGGCGCGTCCTGCTCGACGGCCTCGGTCTTCGCGTCGCCGGCCCAGCCCTTCGTCGCGACCGGATCGTTGATCAGACCCCACACGATCTCGGGCCGCGCGGGCAGCTTGCGCGAGCGCGACGCCACGTGCGAGACCGGCAGCGAGGCGCCGAACCCGAACGCGCCGAGCACGATCGCCGCCAGGACCGCGAGGGGATAGAGGATGCCGCCCACGGGCGGAGAGCCTACGCCCGGGACGGCCACACGTCGCTCTGCCGTCGTCCGTGGACCGGTACCTCGGTACCGGTCCGCCCTCCCATCGCTCGTGGCCGCGGGCCGGCGCAGCCTCGGCCGGTCGTTCGAGGAGGTGCATGGTGGCGCAGCTCAGGCCGATCCAGCAGATCCGATCCTTCGCCGCGGCCGACGGGGGCCTTGCGACGATCGAATACATCATCGGAGCGGCAGTCGTTCTCGGGACGTTGGTCGTCGGCGTCCAGGCGTGGAACAACGGTCTCGTCGCCCGGCTCCAGGCGCTGGTCACTCAGATGGGCTCGGTCCACTAAGTCCGTGCGGGGAGATTCCGGTCTCGCGACGCTCGAGACGACGCTGATGATCACGATCCTCATCCCGCTGCTTTTCGCGGTCATCGAATTCGGGGACGTGTTCCAGCGCTGGCTCGCCCAGGAGAGCGCGACCGTGCAGGTCGCCCGCTACGCGGCCGAGCTTGGCGGCGACGCACCCGAGGTCCGAGCGCTGCTCAACGAGTCCCTGCGGCTGTCGGGGATCGACCCCTCGGCATCGACCCTCGAGGTGACGCCCGCGCGCGTCGGCTGGCGCGAGCCGTTGACGGTGAGCGTGCGGACGAACGCGATGGTCGCGATCCCGTTCCTGTTCAGCGCGGCCATCCCACTCCGGACGACCGCCATCGTTCGCGGCGAGCTCGCCCGTTGAGCGCCATCACGACCATCGCGGCGCTCCCGCTGTTGATCGTCGTCCTGATGACCACGCTGGAGCTCGGGAGCCTGCGGGTGATCGCCGCGCGTGCGCGGTCGGCCGCGGATCTTGCGGTCCTGGTCGCCGTCAACGACCAGGATGACGGTGAGCTCCAGCGGAGCGGCACGCTCGTCCCCGCCCCGGACGCCGCTGAGGTCGCACGGGCGGTGTTCGCCGCCAACCTCGACCCGATCGCGCCGCTCCTCGCCGCCACACCCGCCGGCATCGCCGCCGAGGCGGCGATCCAAGTGGACGCGAAACCCGCCACGGTGCATCTGCGCGTGACCGTTCCGGTGCGCACGCCGCTATTCGGCGCGCTGTTCTTCCATCCGATCACCGATGTCGCCGTGCTGGCGAATGGAGGCGCCCGATGACGCGTCTGACCCTGGCACTCGTTCTCGCCACGTTGCTCGCGACCGCCCAGCCCGGTCTCGCGCGCGATCCCTACCGCGACCTGGAGGATCTCGCCGGGCCTGGACCGGTGAGCTGGTCGTCCGAACCGGCGCCGGTCGCTCCGCCGCCAGGGATCTACCTCGTGACCGACGCCTACGCCGGTGACTCCATCACGCGGTCCGGACCCCTCACGACGTACACGACCGAGACCGTGCACGAGACCACCGGCTCATACGCGCGTGTGCTCGAGTCGGTCGGGACCGGCGGATCGAGCGCGTTCGACGGTGCGGCGTTCAACGGGCGCGCCGCATTGACCGACGGCCGTTCCGTCGCGGGCACGTACTACGAGAACTACATCTGGACCGAGGCCGGTTTCGTTCCGGTCAGCGTCGTCTTCTTCCAGGACGACAGCGAGATCGCACGCGAGCAGAGACAGGTCCGAGCCGAGCCGAGCCCGGTCGTAGCCGCCCAGCGTTCGCCCGCCCCTTCGTCGGGGCCTGGCCCAGCCGCCACGGCCACCACCCCGCCGCCGATACGCGGCGACCCGGTGCCCCAGGCGCCGGCGCCCACGCCATCGCCGGTCCGGCCATCGGTCCTGCTCGCGGACCGATCCATCGAAGTGCTCCGCGGACGGCGAACGACGATCTCGTTCCTGGGCGACGACGTCCGGTCGTGGCGATTCCTCTCGGGCGAAGGCGTCGCCCTGGGCGCCCTCGCCGGCCCGGCGGCTGACCCGTTCATCGCGCGATGGGATGTGCTCGCTCCGGCCGGTGCGACGTGGGTCGTGCGGTTCCTCGTCGGGTACGCGGATGGCACGACCCACGAACGTGTGCTTCGGGTCACCGTGCGTGCGCCGGGTCTCGTCGAGTGATCGGGCAGCGGGCGCTCCTTGCGATCGCCCTGGTCTGTGGCGCGATCGCCGGGACGATCTACTACTCGAGCATCCAGCGCGTGGCGATCGTCGTCGCAGCGAACAGCCTCGATGCGGACAAGCCGATCGCTCCCGATGACCTCGCTGTGATCGAGCTTCCCCCGGATGCGGTCCCGGCCGGCGCGCTGCGCTCGACCGACGACGCGGTCGGTCGCGTGCCCCGCGCTCCGCAGTGGCCCGGCCAGATCCTGATCGGGTCCGCGCTGACGAACGGCGCGGCCTCGTTCCACAGCGGTCTCGTGCCGCCCGCCGGCGAGCGCGCGATCGCTATACCGGCGACACCGTCACAGGCCGTCGGCGGCGCACTTGTCGCCGGCGCCCACGTGGACGTGATCGCTGTGCCCGTCGCGGGGCGCGCACCGGCCGGTCGGATCACCGAGCTCGTCGCCGCCAACGTCACGGTGCTCGACGTGCGCGGCGAGAACGGAGGACCGTTCGTTCCGGCCGGCGTAAGGGGCGCGACCGGAGCATCGGTCGACCGGCTCGGGAGTGTCGTCGTGGCGCTGGCACCGAGCGACGAGCTCCGGATCGCCGACCGGATCGCGACCAGCACCTTCGTGCTCGTGTTCATCCCCGCCCGCGAGTGACCACGCTGCTGATCGAGCCCGTGGCACGCGAGCCTTTCGACATCGCGCTGGACGCGCCTCGATTCACGCTGTGGCGGCAAGGCCTCGACGTCCGCATGAGCGTGGACGACCGTCTGGCCGACGGCATTCGGCGCGGCCTCGCGCTCCACGGCGTGCGCGCGACCGTCATCCACGACGCGGTACCGGCTCCGCCGACCTTGGTCCGCGCGCTCGGCACCGCGCTCCTCCCCGCACGGCTGCGCCCCGATGATCTCGATGTCCTCGAGGTGCGGCTCGTTCCGCTCGGTGAAGCTGTGACCCGCGCCCTGCGACGTCCGTTCAGGCGATGGCCGCTCGGTGCACGGCGGCGGTCGGGATGCCGGGCGCTGCTCCGCGGAAACGATGCGGTGTTCGAGATCCGCAGGATCGCCTGGTGCTCGCGCCAGACGCTGCGCGCGAGCCGGCACACGCTCCGGCCCGCGCTCTTCGATCCGATCGCCCCACCGCGCACCCTCCGAGCCCGCGCCTCCGAGCAGCTGCTCAGCGGGTGGATCGAAGGGTGACCTGGCGCAGCTGGCTCGACGCGTCCCCCGTCGCGCAGGTCGCGCTTGCGCTCATGCGCGACGCGACCGGTCGCGAGGAGCCGCTCGAGCCGTTGACCCCGGCTCGTGCGGCCGGCCTTCCCGCCGACCGCGGCGTCGCGTTCTGGTCGCTCACGGCCGGGGTCGGCGCGTCGACGCTCGCGGCGCTCGTCGCGCATCGGTCGGCCGCCGCGGGTCGCGCGCCGGTCCTCATCGACCTCGATCGACGCGTCCCCACGTTGGCGCTCCGCGCGCAGTGCGCGGGTGCGACGGTCGCGGACCTACTGCTCCAGCCCGGGTCGGAGTCAACCCTCCTGTCGCGCTGGGGCGAGGTCCCGTTCGTGCCCGGCACGCCGCAGCTGCATCGGGTCTTCGACGGGCCGCGCATCGCGGAGCTCGTCGGGCGGCTCCATCGCGAACGGGCGGTCGTGGTCGATCTCGGATGCGGTGCGGACGCGCTGGACGCCGAGGTCCTCGGCATGGTCGATCGGCTCTGCCTCGTCGCCGGCCCCTCGGTGGCGCAGCTGCAGTCGGCGTTCTGCGCGGTCCCGCTCCTGGAAGGCCTGGGCGTCTGGGTCGGCGTGGTCGTCGTCGGCGCCGAGCCGGTGGACGCCTCGCGGATCGCGAGCCGCCTGCCGTGGCCCCTGAGTGCGGCGATCCCTCGCGATCAATTCCTCGGGGACGACCGGTTCGCGACGAGAGCACCGACGCTGCGAGCGGTCGATGCGCTCATCCGGGGTCTCGCGTGATCGACGCCGCGCTCGTCGCTCGAGTCCGGAGCGAGGTGGCGTCCGGGCTCGATCCAGCGACGCTGCTGGCGCTGTACGCAGATCCCGCGCGTCGCCGGCTCATCCGCGAGCGCGTCCGCGCCGCGGCGGGTACCCGGCTGTCAGACCCAGAGCTCGAGCGATTGTGCGCGGACCTGTTCGGATTCGGCTGCCTGCAGCCGCTGCTCGACGACCCGCAGGTGACCGACGTCCTCGTGAACGCGCCCGATCGGATCTTCGTCGAACGCGACGGGCGTCTCGAACGGGTGGCCCTCGGCTTCCGCGATGCCGCGGAGCTCTCGGATCTGATCTACCGCATCGCGGCGAGCGTGGGCCGCGAGCTCACCATCGAGCAGCCCTTCGTCGACGCGCGGATGCGCGACGGCTCGCGCGCGAACGCGGTCATCGAGCCCGTTGGCGGGCCGTGTCTGTCGATCCGCAAGTTCCGGCCGCTCTCGATGCCGCTCGCCGGACCGGCCTCGTGGGTCTCCGCCGGCGCGCTCAGCGGAGAGGCCGCCGCGCTGCTCGTAGACGCCGTTCGCCGGCGCCGCAACATCCTCGTGAGCGGAGCGACCGGCTCAGGCAAGAGCACGCTCCTGCGGTCGCTTGCGGCGGCGATCCCCGCGGATGAGCGCATCGTCGTCATCGAGGACACCAACGAGCTGGTCCTGCCGCATCACCATGCGGTCCACCTCGAATGCGTCCCGGCACGCGACGGCGGCGTTGGGGTCGCCGACCTCGTGGTCAATGCGCTTCGGATGCGGCCGGACCGGATCATCGTCGGCGAGGTCCGGTCGCCGCGCGACGCGTCGGCGCTGCTCGAAGCGCTGAGTACCGGTCACGCAGGCTCGCTCACGACGCTGCATGCGGGCTCCGCGCGGGATGCGCTCGGCCGCCTCGAGCTGCTGCTCGCGCGGGCAGGGGAGCTGTCGTCGAACGCGATCGTTCGGCACGTCGCGCGCGCGATCGATGTGATCGCACACCTCGACCGGCGCCCGGACGGCAGGCGCATCGTCCGAGAGATCGCGCGTGTCGAGGACGAGATCGCGACGATCGTCTGGAGCCACGAGCGGTGAGCACGACGTTCGTCGGGGCGCTCGCTATCGGCGCTGCGGTCCTCGCCATCGGCGCCATTCCGCTGCTCGGCCGTTGGACGCCGGACCTCCACCGCCACCCGGATCGCGACGCGCTCGCGGGCGCCGGCTGGACAAGTGGCCTCGCACGATGGGAATGCCTCCGGTGGGCCGCGGTCATCGTTGCGATCGCCATCGCGCACGCGCTGTCGGTCACACCGCTCTCAGCCGTCGCGCTCGGGCTCGTCCCGTCGATCGCGGCGCGCGTCCGCGCGCAGGCGGCCCGCGATCGCGCGCGAAGGGCTCTCGCGCAGCTGCTGCTCGACGCGCACGCTGCGCTGCGATCAGGCATCGCGCTCCCCGAGGCTCTGCGTCGCGCCGCGGCGGGATGCCCCGATCGGCTCGCGCGCCGACCGCTGGAGACCGCGCTCCAGCGGTTCGACCTGGGC
>DATCOR010000047.1:0-13725 GCA_036564585.1 Candidatus Limnocylindria bacterium
GCGCGAGCCTGCTCGACACCGCGGCGAGGAACCTGAAGCACCGCGACGGCGTCGCGATCTTCGAGATCGCGCCGGTCTACCTCCCGCGGGCCGGCGATCTCCCCGAGGAGCGCTGGACCATCGGCGTGCTCGTCGCCGGCCGCGCGGACGAGCAGACCTGGCTCACGAAGCCGCGCGATTGGGACCGCTGGGACGTGAAGGGGATGCTCGCGGCGATGGCCCGTGGGATCGGCGCTCGCATGTTCTCGGGTCCCGACGAGCCTGCTCCGGGGATGCACCCGGGCCGCTCGAACACGCGACTGCACGACGGGCGGCCGGCCCTGATGATCGGCCAACTCGATCCGCGCGTCGCCGAACGATGGGAGCTGCCCGTCGACACATTCATCGGGGAGGTCGATCTCGCGTCGCTGCTCGCGGTCGTGATGCCTCGCGTCGCGCAGGTGCCGCCTCGGTTCCCCGCGGCGCTCCGTGATGTCGCGTTCGTCGTGGATGAAGCCGTGACCTACGGGAGCGTGCGCGACGAGGTGACCGGCGCCGCGAAGGATCTCCTCGATTCGCTCACGCTCCTCGACGTGTACCGCGGGCCGCAGATCGGCGCGGGGAAGAAGTCGTTCGCCCTGCGACTCGTCCTCCGGTCGCCGACGGGCACGTTGACCGACGCCGAGGTCGACAAGCTCACCAGCCGGATCGAGGGTCGCGTGCTGCACAAGCTCGGCGGGACCATCCGGGGCTGAAGCGCCTCGGCCCGCGCCTCCCGCGCTCCTTCTACGACCGCCCGACGCGCGCCGTGGCCCGCGATCTCCTCGGCAAGATCCTCGTCTTCGATGGGCCGGCGGGCCGTCGCGCCGCGCGCATCGTCGAAGCCGAGGCCTACCTCGGGCAGCGTGACCCCGCGTCGCACGCGTATCGCGGGATGACCGCGCGCACGGCGCCGATGTTCGGCCCGGCGGGCTTCAGCTACGTCTATCTCTCGCACGGCCTCTACCCGTGCATGAACGTCGTGTGCGAGGGCCGCGGCGTCGCCGGGGCGGTGCTGCTGCGCGGGGCCGAGCCGGTCGAGGGGGTCGTCGCAGATCCGCGGCGGCTCGCGGGGCCGGGCCTACTCTGCCTCGCGATGGGCATCACGACCGCGCAGACGAACTTGGACCTCGTGCGCTCGGCGCTGTCGATCCGCGACGCGCCAAGCGTGCCCGCGCGCGCGATCTCGCGCGGCCCGCGGATCGGCCTCTCGCCGGGCGCGACGTTCGCCGAACCATGGCGCTTCTGGGTGACCGGCTCGCCCGGAGTGTCGCGGCGATGACCAGCGAGAAGACCCTCGGCACGCTCGAGTTCACGACCGTGCGGACGCTGCTCGCGGAGCGCACGTCGTTCACGCCGGGCCGCGAGCGCGCGCTCGGGCTGGAGCCGGAGACGGATCTTGCCTCCGCGGAGCGGCTGCAGGACGAGACCGCCGCCGCGAAGGCGCTCGTGCGCTCGACGCCGTCGGCCGGATTGCGCGGCGCGCAGGACGTCCGGGATCCGCTGCGGCGCGCGGACCTGGGCGGCATCCTCGACCCCGAGCAGCTCCTTGCGATCGGCGAGACCGTGCGCGCGGCGCAGTCGCTGTTCGGCGAGATCCACGCCTACCCGCCCCTCGCGGCGCGGGCCCGCTTCGCGCGACCGCCGACGAGCGTGGCCGACGCGATCGAGCACGCCATCGGTGGGACCGGCGAGGTCCTGGACCGGGCGAGCGCGGCGCTCGCGACCGCGCGGGGCGAGCTGCGAGCGGCCCAGGCCGGCCTGCAGCGACGGCTCGACGGGCTCCTCCGCTCGGACCTCGCGCGCTATCTCCAGGACCCGATCGTCACGCAGCGCGGTGGCCGGTACGTCGTGCCGGTGAAATCGGAGTACCGCGGCGCGGTGAAGGGCATCGTGCACGACTCGTCGGCCAGCGGCGCGACCGTGTTCATCGAGCCGCTCGAGGTCCTCGAAGCGAACAACCGGGTGCGCGAGGCCGAGCTCGCGGAGCAGCAGGAGGTCCAGCGGATCCTCGATGGGCTGTCGCGGACGGTCGAGCGCGCGAGCGAGGATCTGCACGCCACGCTCGAGGCGCTCGCGGCGCTCGACGTGATCCTCGCGAAGGCGCAGCTCGCGGAGGCGCTCGCCTGCGAGCGGCCTGCCCTGAACGACCAGGGCCGGCTCGATCTCATCGCGGCGCGCCATCCCCTGCTCATCGAGCAGGGGATGGCGGTCGTGCCGATCGACGTGCGGCTCGGGTCGGACTTCCGAGTCCTCGTGATCACCGGACCGAACACCGGCGGCAAGACCGTCACGCTGAAGACCATCGGTCTCCTCACGCTCATGGGCGCGGCGGGACTGCAGGTGCCCGCCGAGCGGGGGAGCGCCGTGCCGGTGGTGCGCCGGATCTTCGCCGACATCGGCGACGAGCAGTCGATCGCGCAATCGCTCTCGACCTTCTCGTCGCACATGCGCAACGTCGTCGCCACGCTCGCGGAGGCCGAGGCCGGCGATCTCGCACTGCTCGATGAGGTCGGCGCGGGCACCGATCCCGACGAGGGCGCGGCGCTCGCGATGGCGATCCTCGAGACCCTGCTCGCGCGCGGCGCGCTCGTCGCCGCGTCCACGCACTACCCGGAGCTGAAGGCGTTCGCCCTCAACACGCCCGGCGTCACGAACGCGAGCGTCGAATTCGATGCCGGGACCTTGCGGCCGACCTACCGCGTGCACGTCGGCCTCCCCGGCGCCTCGAACGCGTTCGCGATCGCGGGACGGCTCGGGCTCGCGCACGACGTGCTCCGCAAGGCCGAGACGCACCTGTCGGACCTCCACCGGTCGCTCGAGCGCACCCTCCGTGAAGCGGAGCGGCAGCGTACCGAGCTCGCATCGTCGCTCGAGGAGGCCCGCGTCGCGGCGGCTGACGCGACGAATGCCATGACGGCGGCCGAGCGCGACGCCGAGCGGGTCCGCGAGCAGGCCCGCGATGCGCTGAAGCGGGCGCGCACCGAGGCCGACGAGCTGATCCTCCAGGCCCGCCGCGCGCTGCGGCAGGCCGAGTCGGCGCGCGACGAGGCCGCGAAGCGCAATCTCGTCGACGACGCCCGTGCCGCGCTGCAGGCCGCGGAGACCTCGCGCGATGCAGCGGCGCCAGAGCCGGCGAGACCCGCGGCGCTCCATGACATCGAGGTCGGCGCGCCGGTGCTCGTCGACGGCGTGACCGAGCCGGGCACGCTGCTCGGGATCGACGACCGCGGGATCGCCGAGGTCGCGTCGGGTCCCTTGCGTCTCCGCGTCCCGCGGGCGTCGCTCCGTCCCGCCCCACGGCAGGCCGAACCGGTCCGGTCGACGCGCACCGTGGTGCAGGGCGCGGCGCAGAACGTCCCGCTCCAGCTCGACCTCCGCGGTGCGCGGGCCGACGAGGCGTTGGCCGAGCTCGACCGGTACCTGAACAACGCCGCGGTCGCGGGCTACGACCGCGTGCGGGTCGTCCACGGCAAGGGCACCGGCGCGCTGCGGAACGCGGTGCGCGAGGCGCTCGCCTCACATCCGCTCGTGCGCGAGCAGGCGCCCGCCGCCGCCAACGAGGGCGGCGATGGGGCGACGGTCGTCAAGCTGTGACCGCGGTCTAGACGCCTTCGAGGCGCCCCTGGATCCGCGCGCGGGTCTCGAGCCAGCCAAAGACGAAGTAGCCCGCCACGGCGTAGGCGGCCCCGATGGCAAGGTCCCCAGCGAGCAGCCCGAGACCGGCATCGAGCGGCGCCCCCGCCGCGTAGAGCCGCGCGGCGGCGATGCTGCGCGTGAGGGGCAGGGCTTCGCCGATCGCCGCCGCGAAGCCGGGCAGCTCCGACAGCGGGATGTTCATCCCGGTCAGCAGAAGGAGGATGAACATCGCCCAGTTCGCGAGCAGGATCGCGTCGAGGAAGATGTACGCGAGCGAGCCGAGCAGGAGACCGACGCCGCACAGCGCGACCGTGGCAACGAGCATCGCGAGGACCAACCCGCCGAGGCCCTCGAGCGGCAGGCGCAGGCCGAAGACGAGCACCGCGGGCGCGAACGCCGCGGCCATGTTGAGCATCCCGTCGACGACGTGGTACGCGGCGCGGCCGAAGAAGACCGGCACTCGCGGGGCGGGGGACGCGAGGAGGTACGAGAGCGTGCCCTGCCAGCGTTCGTCCGCGACGGCCTGGGCGACGCCGAACGTGCTCAACGTGGCGACACCGATCGCGTTACCGACGAGGTAGAAGGACAGCGACTGGCTCCCGCCGTACTGGCCGACGAGGGCGAAGAACACGAGCTGCACGAGCGGGAAGAGCAGGCGGTTGATGACATAGGGGACGGGGCGCAGCCAGTGGAACAGCGCGCGGAAGGTGTAGTCCGCCGTGACGAAGAAGAGCCGCATTACGTCAGCGCCAGGCTGCCCGCGCGCCGGGCGCGGTCGAGCACAGCGAGGAACAGGCGGCTCGATACAAGCATGAGCACGATCGCGGTCAGGAGCAGCACCGCCCAGACCTCTGCGAGACCTCCGAGATCGAGCTCACCGCGCGCCGACGCGTGCAGGGCCACTGCCGCCCAGTACGGCGGAAGGAGGTAGCTCACCGGGAGCGTCCACACGGGCAGGAGCAGGATCGGGAACAGGAATCCGGAGAGGGAGTAGATCGGGTACTCCATGAGACCCAGGAACCGCCCGACGGTGCGCCAGAGGATGCCGAGCGGCGCGAAAAGCATGCCGGTCGCCCAGAGCGCCACGAGCGCGAAGACGAGCGAGACCGCGAAGCCGCCTGGATCGGCGACGGTGATCGGATACCCGAACAGCCACGCACCGATCGCGTACGACAGCACGACCGAGACGAGGGAGAACGCGAGCGTGCCGGCGATCTTCCCGCCGTAGACGACGAAGAAGGACACCGGTGCCGCCACGACGAGCTCGAGGGTGCCGAGGCTGCGCTCGTGGCTGATGGCGCTCGATCCCGCGAAGAGCAGGACCGACCACAATCCCGACAGCGCGGCGCCGACGACGACATACACCGGATCGAAGTCCGGCCGGTGACGCAGCATGAACATGGTCATCACGCCGATGAAGAACGGCTGGACGAGGGCGCCGAACAAGAGGAAGCCGCTCACGGCGACCTCCTTGAACTGCAGCTCGGCCGCGACGCGGGCGACGCGGAACGCCGCGATCACTCGACCCTGCCGACGAGCCGCACGTACGCGTCCTCGAGCGTCGCTTCTCGGACTGCGACGCGGCCGACCTGTGCGCCGGCCAGCGCGGCCAGCAATGGCGCGACGGCCTGTTCGGCGAGCCGGGTCTGGACACGGACCAGCTGGCGCAGCTCACGTTGCTCCACGACGACCGAATCGACGAACTCGAGGCCGCGGAGTCGTTCGACGGCGGCCGCCTCGACGCCAAAGACCTCGAGCTCGACGACGCCGAGATCGGTGACGTTCGCCTTCAGCTCGCTCGGAGTACCCAGCGCGACGAGGTGACCATGGTCGATCACCCCGATCCGCTGGCACATCGCGTCGGCCTCGAAGAGGTAGTGCGTCGTCAGCACGATGGTCGTGCCCTTCGCGTGCAGATCCGTCACGATCTTGCGCAGCTCCCGCGCGCCGATCGGATCCAGGCCGATCGTCGGCTCGTCGAGGAACAGGACCTCCGGCCGGTGCAAGAGCGTCCGTGCGAGGTGGAGGCGCTGCTTCATGCCACGCGAGTAGCCCTCGACCCGCTCGTCGGCCCGGTCGGTGAGGCCAACGAGCGCAAGCAGCTCGACGACCCGTGGGCCGATCTCGCGCGGCGCGACGCTGTACAGCTCAGCGAAGTACCGCAGGTTGTCCGCGCCCGACAGGCGGTAGTAGAGCCCGCGCTCGCCGCCGAACACGAACCCGATGCGCTTGCGGATCTGCTTGGCCTCGCGGACCACGTCGTGGCCGAGGACCGTCGCCGTTCCGGACGTGGGGATCAGTAGCGTGGTGAGGATCTTGATCGTGGTGGTCTTGCCGGCTCCGTTCGGCCCGAGCAGGCCGAACAGCTCTCCCTCCGGCACCGCGAGCGACAACCCATCGAGCGCGACCACGTCCTTTCGATGGCGACGGATCGTGCCGGTCGTCGTCCGGAAGGTCCGGTGAATGTCCTGCAGCTCGATCGCGTTCACGGCGCGAGCGTACTAGGGGAGCCGCTCCATGCCGATAGCCGCGTCCGCGAGCGCGGCGTCGATCGCGGCATCGTCGTCATTGCGCACCCCCGCGTCATGTAGCTGCCGTCGGAGCGCTGGGTGCGGGTCGGGGATCGTCTCGACGTCGAACCATCGCGCATCGCTCCCGCGCTCAGGCGCGAGGTTCCCGGTCGCCGGCCCGCGGTACATGAGCACGGTGAGGTCGTAGCCGTCGCCGCTTGTCCGGTAGCCCGCCACGTACGCGGCGTCGGCCATCGTGAGCCCGGTCTCCTCCCGCACCTCGCGCACGAGCGCGTGCACGGCGCTCTCGTCCTCGCCTGCGCGGCCGCCGGGCAGAAGCCATGACCCGGCGAACGGGCCGCCTCGCTGCTTCACCAGGAGCACGCGGCCGCGCTCGTCGGCGATGAGCGCGATCGCCCCGACCGGCACTAGGGCGTCTTGGTCGGCTTTGCGGTCGGGCTCGGGACCGGCGTCGGCGTTCGGCCGGGCGGCGTGAAGATCGGGACCGTGTTCGTCGGCAGCCCGCTGCCGCTCGGACGTGGGGCCGTCGGCGACGGCGTTCCCGGCGACGCGGTCGGGCTCGGACTCGGGCACTGCCCGCTCGGCGGGAAGAGATTCCAGGAGTAACGGCCGTAGCTCCGCGCGCCGCTGATCGCTTCGTTGATCCACTGATCGGTGTACGGCTTCCACGCCGCCGGCCCGACCTCTTTGATCTGCATGGCGACTCGCTGCTGACCGCCGGCCGCGGCGCAGCCCGCGGTGTACCAGTCGTCGACCTTCCGGGGTTCGGTGCCCTTGACGAAGATCTCCTTCGTCGAGAACGGCGTGAGACTCGAGGGCAGCAGTCCCGAGCCATACCCGCCGAACGCTCCGGGGGCGGTCACGACACTCGCATCGACGATGTTGGCCGGGCGCTTCCAATCGGTGGCCGGGAAGTCGGCGAAGATCTCCTTCATGTAGTCGCGCCACAACAGTCCCGGACCGATGGCCGAGGAGATGCCCTCCATGGCCTCGCCGTTGCTGTTGCCCATCCACACGCCCGTGACCAGGGTCGGCGTGAAGCCAACGGCATAGACGTCCTTCAGGTTGTCGGTCGTCCCGGTCTTGAGCCCCGCCGGCCGGCCGATGTTCGTGAAGCCGCCGAAGATGAAGTCACGGTCGGGCTGGGTCGTGTCCTTCAGGATGTCGACCATCACGTAGGCGACGTTCTCGTCGAGCACGCGCTTCTGCTGGTAGTCCTTGTGCTCCCAGATGACCTTTCCCTGGGAATCCTCCACGCGAAGGATGAACGTCGGGTCGACGTGCACGCCGAGGTTCGCCACGGTGCCGTACGAGTTCACCATGTCGATGAGCTTCACCTCGGCCGCGCCGAGCGTGAGCGAGAGGCCCACCTTGGACGTATCGATCGGCGTCGTGATCCCCAGGTCGTGCGCGGTCTGGATCGTGTCGTCGATGCCCGAGTACTGCTGCAGGAATTTGATCGCCGGGATGTTCCGTGACTCGCGGATCGCCTGGCGCATCGTGACCGGACCGTGATATTGGAGGTCCGCATTCTCCGGGCAGTAGCCGCACTGCGGGTGGAAGCCGCCGCCCGACACGGCCGCGGGCGATGCCTTGCCGTCGAAGTCCGTTCGCGCGTCGACGACCACGGTGGCCGCCGTGGCGCCTTTCTTCAACGCCGTGAGGTAGTTGAACACCTTGAACGAGGACCCCGGCTGGCGCACGCCGATGCCGGCGACGTCGAACTGCCCCTGGACCTTCGGGTCGCCGCGGTCGTTGTAGTCGACGGATCCGACGTACGCGAGCACCTCGCTCGTGCGGGTATCGAGCGACACGAGCGCGGCATTGTTCACGTTGCTGCCGTCCTTCAGCTTGCCGACCTGGTCCTTCACGTGGGCCTCGGCGGCCTGCTGGAGCCGCCAGTCGAGCGAGGTGATGACCTTGAAGCCGCCGCGGGTGACCGCGCCCTCGTCGCCGCCGAGGATCTCGGTGAGCTGATTGCGCACCTGGAAGACGAAGTGCGGTGCCTCGATCGTCGCCACGGTCACGCCGATGGTCTTGATCGGCGCCGCGTTCGCCGCGTCCTCCTCGGCCTGGGTGATCATCCCGAGGCTCTGCATCTGGTCGAGGACGTACGCGCGGCGGTCCGTCGCGCGCTGGGTGTTCTCGGCTTTCGACGGATCGAGGATCGAGGGCAGCTGGGGCAGCCCGGCCAACAGCGCCGCCTCGGGGAGGGTGAGCGTGCCCAGGTCGGCCTTCCCGAAGTACGACTGCGCGGCCGCCTTGATGCCGTACGCCTGGTTCCCGTAGTAGATCTGGTTGAAGTAGAGCTCCAGGATCTGTTCCTTCGAGTACGTCCGGGTGACCTCGACGGAGAGGATGGCCTCACGGATCTTCCGGGTGATCGTGTTCTCGTTGCCGACGAGCCGCAGCTTCACGAGCTGTTGCGTGATCGTGGACGCGCCGCCGGCGCCGGTGTTGGAGTGCGTGAGATCGGCGACGGCGGCCCGCGCGATCCCGAGGACGTCGACGCCCGGGTTGCTGAAGAAGGTGTGATCCTCGGACGCGATGGTGGCGTTGATGAGGACCTGGGGGATGTCCTTGTACTGGACGAGGTCCCGGCGCTCCTCCTCGAACTGGTACAGGAGCTCCTTACCGTCGCGGTCGTACACCTTGGTCGACTGCGCGAGCGGCGCCTTGCCGATGTCCTGCGCGGACGGAAGGTCCTTGGTGAAGAAGGCGAACGCGATCAGGCCGCCCACCAGAGGCAGGCCGACAAAGGTGATCAGGAGAGCGATCAGCACCGGCGACAGGACCGTGACCTTGGGACCCAAGAGCTTCCTCTTCGGCTTGTCGTCCCGATACGGTCCACGACGGAACGCATGATCGCGTGTCATCGAACGCGGAATGCGTCAATCCTAGACTGAAGCCCATGCCCATTCGACCCAGCGAGCGCGAGCTCGACGAATTTCTGACGCGTGGGATGTCCGAGGTCATCGTTCGCGATGACCTGCGCCGTCTGCTCGCCTCCGGCGAGCGTCGGCTCCGTATCAAGATGGGCTTCGACCCGACGTCCCCGAACCTCAGCCTCGGTCACTCCGTTGGGTTACGGAAGCTCCGAACGCTCGCGCGATGGGGTCACGAGATCGTGCTCATCGTCGGCGACTGGACGACGCAGATCGGCGATCCGACAGACAAGGACGAGACCCGGCCGATGCGAGCGCACGAAGAGGTCATGGCGAACGCCAACACGTACCTCGAGCAATTCCATCGCATCGTCCCGAAGGACGGCTCGCGCGTCGTGTTCCAAAGCGAGTGGTTCGGAAAGTTCGGACTCCGCGACGTGATCGAGCTGAGCTCCCGGTTCACGGTGCAGCAGATGCTCGCGCGCGAGGAATTCCGAAAGCGGCAGGCCACGGGCACGCCGATCCCGATCAAGGATCTCCTCTACCCGCTGCTCCAGGCCTACGACTCGGTCGCGGTCGAGGCCGACGTCGAGGCCGGCGGGTCGGATCAGCTCTTCAATCTGCTGGCCGGTCGCGAGCTGCAGGCCATGGTCGGCCAGCGGTCGCAGAACATCTACGTGACGCACCTCCTCGAAGGCCTCGATGGCGAGCGCATGAGCAAGTCCAAGCCGCAGACCGCCATCGGGATCAGCGAGCCTCCGAACGAGATGTTCGGGAAGGTCATGTCCATCAAGGATGAGCTGATGCCGCACTACTTCGAGTGGGCGACGGACCTACCGATGGACGAGGTCCGAGCGATCCTCGAGGGACTCGCGAGTGGCTCCGTGCACCCGCGCGAGGCGAAGGAGAAGCTCGCGCGCCAGATCGTCACCGAGATGCATTCGGCCGCCGCGGCAGATGAGGCCGTAACCGCGTTCGGCAAGCAGTTCCGGGACGGTGAGGCGCCCGCGGACGTCCCGGACGTGCGCGTCGCGAAGGACGGTGCCACGAAGCTCAACGTGGTCGACCTGCTCGTCCGGGCGTCGCTCGTGAAGAGCAAGGGCGAGGCGCGCCGCCTCGTGGAGCAACGCGGTGTGAAGATCGACAACGCGGTCGCTGGGCTGGACACGGAGCTCGCGTTCACCGGTACGCCGGTCGTCCAGTACGGCAAGCGCAAGTACGCGCGCATCACCTGGAGCTAGGGCATGAGGCGGTCCGTCGCGGTCGTGCCGTTCGGCGCGCGATCCGCTGATCCGCGCGCGGGCGCGTGGGGCCGCCAGATCGCCCGGCGGGTCGTGGATGCGTTCGCCGACCATGAGGCGCTCGACCTCAAACCGGTCTTCCTCGTGGCGATGGGGGACCAGCCGTCCGATGCCGGGTATCTCGTGTTCGGCTCGACGCCGGACCCGGCCCTCGCCGCGCAGTACGGCGCGTCGCTCGGCACGACCCACGCGCTCGTCGGTGTCCTGCGCGTGGACGAAGCCGGCCGCACCCTGGAGGCCACCCTCGTGGATGTCGCGGCGAGGCGCGGGATCGCGACACTCGCGCACCCGATCGGTCCCGGCGAGCTCGCCGGCGCGGAGCCGGCGCTCGCGGGCTGGTTGGCGGCCGCACTCGAGACGGACCCTCCCACGCCGGCGCCGCCGATCGCCGAGCCGGCGTATGCCGCCCTGCTCGAGGGCATGGACGAGGAGGTCAACGCCACGCTGCTCTCGGCGAGCGACGCCCGCGCTGCGGGCGAGGCGCGCGGGCGCGCGGCGACGCGATACCTCGACGCGCTGCGGGCCGATCGTGCCGCGACGGCCGCGGAAGAGCGGCTCCTCGTGCTCGCGGCGGAGTCGCTTGAGCGCGGCGACGAGGCCACCTTCGTCGAACCGCTGGAGACCCTCACCGAGCTGGCCCCGCGCTCGTGGCGCGGCCATTACCTGCTGGGCGAGCTGCGGCGGCTGTCGGGCGACGCGAGCGGGGCGGTCGTCGCGTTCGAGCACTCCGACGCGCTGCACCCCCTGCGCGACGCCGACAGCATCCGCCTCGCGGAGCTGTACCTCGATGCCGGTGCGCCGAGCTCGGCCCGGTCACGGCTGCGCCGCATCAAGCCCGGCAGCCCGGACTACGCCCACGCGCAGGATGTGCTGGGCGTGCTCGCGCTGCAGCGGGGCGATCTCGACGAGGCTGCAGCGGCCTTCGAGCGGGCGCTCGATGCCGGATCTCGCGGCGCCGCAACGCTCGCGCGGCTCGCCCATGTCCTCGCCGCGAAGGGCGACGTCGATCGCGCCGTCGAGCGGTATCGCGAGTCGCTCGCGCTCGCCGACTCGGGCGATGCGCGTCTCGGGCTCGCGCGCACGCTCGTGACGTCGGGCGACCCCGATGCGGCGGCGTTGGAGCTGGAGACGCTGCTGCGCGCCGCGACGGTCGGCGAGACCGCGGCGAACGCGCGCCGGCTGCTGCTCGGCCTCCGCCGGCACGATCTCGAGGAGCAGCTCGAGCGCGCGGGCCAGGTGGCCGTCGCGGGGCCCGACGAGGCCCTCCGGGCGGCGATGGCGGAGCTCGACACGGTCCTCGCAGCCGAACCCGCGTTGTGGGAGGCGCACTTCGCGCGCGGCCTCATCGCGCGCCGCAGCGGCGATGCCCCTACCGCCGAGCGAGCATTCACTCGCGTGCTGGAGCTCTGGCCCGATCAGCCGGACGCGCTGCACGAGCTCGGCGTCGCGCTGCTGATGGCCGAGCGGACCCGAGACGCTGTGCCGTTGCTCGACGCGGCCGCGCGCCTGCGGCCGGAGGATGCCGGCTACATCGCGGACGCGGGCTTCGCCCAGCTGCGCGCGGGGAATCTGCCTGCCGCCCGGGAACGTCTCGCCATCGCGAGCGAGCTCGACGCCGACGATCCGATCACGAAGGCCTATTTGCTCGAGCTTGCCCGCGTCGAGACCGCCGGCCGGCCGAACTGATGGCGAAGCGCATCGTGGTGGTCGGCGGCGGGTTCGCCGGGTTGCACCTGGTCCGCCGGCTCGAGCGGATCCTCGAGCCCGGCGAGGTCGAGCTCACCCTCCTGGACCGCCACAACTACCACCTGTTCACTCCGCTCCTCTACCAGGTCGCGACCGGCGAGCTGCCGCCACACGCGGTCGCGTACCCACTCCGCCTCCCGATCGCGCACGCCAGGCAGCGATTCGTGCAGACCGAGGTCGAGGGCGTCGACCTCGAGCGTCGTGCCGTGCGCACCGCCGACGGCGACTTCGGCTACGACCACCTCGTGCTCGTGCCGGGCAGCGTGACGAACGACTTCGGCATCGCCGGCGTCGCCGAGCACGCCCTCCCGATGAAGAGCCTCGAAGACGGCCTGCTCGTGCGCAAGCGCGTGCTCGAGACCATCGAGAACGCCGCGCGTGAGCCTGATCCGGAGCGGCGGCGCGCGCTGCTGTCGTTCGTCATCGTCGGCGCGGGCCCGGTCGGTGTCGAGCTCGCCTCATCGCTGCGCGACCTCATGGATCACTCGCTACGCACGATGTACCGGGAGCTCGACCTGGTGCGCGATGCGAAGATCACGCTCATCGACGCGGGTGTCCGCGTGCTCCTCGCGATGGACCCGCGCCTCGCGCGCATCGCGATGAAGCGCCTGGGGGAGCAGCGTGTGACCGTCGTCCTGAACACGCTCGTCTCCGAGGTGGCCGAGGGCATCGTCCGCACGAAGGACGGCAAGCAGTTCCGCGGCGGCACGATCGTGTGGGCCGGCGGGGTGCGCACCCATCCACTCGTCGCGGGACTCTCCGGCGTGCCCCTCTCGAAGGACAAGCGGCTCGTCGTCGACCAGACGTTCCGCGCGGGCGGGCGCGACGACGTTCTCTCGTTCGGCGACGCCGCGTACTTCGAGCATCTGGGCAAGCCGCTCCCGCAGCTCGCCCAGGTCGCGGTGCTCCAGGCGCCGGCCGTGGCGCGAGATCTCGCGCATCTCGTGCGCGGCGAGACAGGCGAGCCATTCATCTACCACCGCAAGGGCGACCTCGTGGCCCTCGGTCGCACTCACGCCGGCGCGGAGCTGTCTCACTTCGGCGACATCGTGCTGGGCGGGCTGCCGGCATGGACGGTGTGGCGCGTCAACTACCTCATGCAGCTGCTCGGTGTGCGAAATCGCTCCACGCTCCTACTTGAATGGCTGCTCTCGTATTTCTTCACGCGGATGGTCGCCGACACGCCCTGACGGGAGCGGGCTACCATCCGGCCGTGGCCACGATGGTCCAGAAGTCCCGCATCCCGCTCGAGGAGCTCGCCGCCCTCCCGACGCTCTACCACTTCGAAGTGTCGAACCGCGGCGACAAGGTCGCGTACTACTCGGATAGCTCGGGCCGTATCGAACTCTACATCCTCGACCTTGCGACCAAGGCCGTCACGCAGCTGAGCCACGGCGAGGTGCCGCGCGCGCTTCGCTCGTTCTTCATCTGGGATCCCACCGACAGCTACCTCGTCTTCGCCAAGGACAACGCCGGGGACGAGCAGCACGACCTGTATCGCATCGATGCGAAGACCGGCGCGGTGAGCCGTCTCACCCACGACCCGAAGGCCGAGGAGCACGCCGTCGACTTCTCACCCGATGGACGGGCCATCACGGTCAACAC
>DATCOR010000052.1:0-2133 GCA_036564585.1 Candidatus Limnocylindria bacterium
TCGCGAGCCGGGTGCTCATCGTCGACGACAGTGCCGCGGTCCGCGAGGGGCTACGGGCGCTCGTCGCGACGGATCGGAGCCTTCGCACGGTCGGCGAGGCGGCGAACGGTGAGGAGGGCCTCGAGCTCGCGCGCACGCTGAGCCCAGACATCATCCTGCTCGACAACGAGATGCCCGGAATGAACGGGATCGAGCTCCTGCCGGCGTTCCGGCACGAGCTGCCCGGCACGCGGATCGTGATGTTCACCCTCTCACCGGCGATCAGCGACGAAGCGCGATCGCTGGGGGCGAGCGCGGTCGTGAGCAAGGACGGTGGCGATGCCACGCTGCTCGAGACGCTCCGTCAGGTCCGGCGAGGCGAGCGTTCGACCACGGTCCGCCTCGCGACGGTCGCGCGGCTGCGCGCCGACCGGCCACGCCTCCCGTTCGGGCGCCTCGCGATCGTGGTGGCGGCTGTCGCCCTCTACGCGGTCGTCGCGTCGGCCGTTGCGGGAGCGCTCTCGCCCGCCGAGACCGCGCTGGTGATCGGCGGGAGCACGCTCGGCGCGATCGTCGCTGCCGCGATCCTCGCCGGTGCAGGCGCGCTCCGGCCGATCGCCGGTCGCCGCCGCGCCGACCGGCTCATCGGCGAGGCCACCGGGACGGATCTGCGTCCCGACGACGTCCTGCGCCGCACCCGGGCGGCGCTCGGCTGCGACGCCGCGATGCTGTTCGCACTGTCTGGAGCCGGTCGCCGCGTCCGCGTGGTCAGCACGGTCGGGATCACCGAGTTCGACGCGGAACGCACGTTCCTGGGCCTCCCCGCGCTCGCCCGATCAGTGCGTGAGGCGCGGATCGTGGAGACCTCGTCCAGTGACGACCTGATCGCGGACTCGAGCTCCGCGGCATTTGCTCCGATCATCTCGTCCGCCGGCACGCCGCTCGGGGTCATCGCGGTCTTCTATCGCAGCACGACGGTGCTCACGCATCCCGATCATCGGCGCCTGCGCACCGCGGCGATCGCGGCCGAAGCGGCGATCGAGCGCACGGGGGGCTAGTGGGCGGCTAGGTCGGCCCTCGCGTCCACTGCGGGGATCGGCATGCTGCCCATCAACCGATCCACGTCCCACAAGCGGATCGGCGTTCCCTTCGCGCTGATGAGAGTGGGTTCACTGAAGCGGCCGGTCGTCATCACCACCGCACCGTTCGCGTGCTCGCGCTGCATGGCTCCGTACAGCTCTTCGACCCGCGGCCCCTCCACGGGCCGAGCACCGAACCACCGCTTGCACTGGACGACCAGTCGTTCCCGCTCGCGCTCGGCGATGAGATCGACACCTGGCTCGGAAAGGCCGGCGACCGGGATCACTGAGTAGCCCTGCTCGCGAAGTCGGGTCGCGCACCAGTCGGCGAAGCGTTCCGCGGTGAGCTCGCGCAGGTCTCGACGCGTGAATCCGGCGGCGGGCTCCGCCCGATCGCGGATCGCGCGTCCCCACTCGAGCGCTGCACCGGCGGCGAGACAGAACCCACCGGCCAAGGCGACCCACGCCACGGGTCGGAGGGCCGGGCCAAGGAGCACTCCGTACGGACCGGCGGAATCGAGCAGCAGGAGCGCGCAGGTCGCGGCACCGAGGAAGAACGCCGCCAGGAGCGTCACGCGCGGCGCCGCGGCAGCCGCAGGCAGCTCGTCGAGGGAGAGCTGTCGGTGCTCGCCACGCGCGGTCATCGGGCCGACCGTAGCCCCGCGCGGACCGCACTCGCAGCCCAACTTTCGTACCACGGACCCGGACCACACGATCGGCTGCGCCGTCCCTCGTGCGGCCGGACCGGCTTCGCCGGCCCGGCCGAGCCCCCTTCAACCGGTGGAGATGGGGGAGGGTCGAACTCCCCGTCCAAGGCCCTTGACCGTATCGCGTCTACGAGCGTAGCCAGCGGTTTGTTGTCTCGCGGTCCCGGACGCGCACTGGCTCGCTTCCGGTCCCGCCAGCCCGTGGTCTTTGATCCGCCTACCGGGCGCTCGGCGGACCGCAGCCCCGCAAAAGTCGCCCTTCCCGGCCCGCGGGGCGGAGACCGGGAGGACGGTCACTGACTAGGCAGCGACTGCGTAAGAGGTGTTGCCAGTTACCTGGCGCCGTTCGGATTTACGAGGGGGAACGG
>DATCOR010000072.1:0-3614 GCA_036564585.1 Candidatus Limnocylindria bacterium
GATGAGGTCCCGAGCGAAGGCCGGCCCGCCGGCCTCACGCACGCTCTCAACGAGCTCGAACGAGCAAGATGGCCGCTGTTCCGGAAGATCGTGGAGGAGATCGCGGACTTTCCCCGGCATCTGTCGATCCATAACGGCGGGATGCTCATCACCGCGCTGCCGCTGGTGGACACGGTCCCGATCGAGCGAGCGACGATGCCCGATCGCAACGTCGTGCAGTTCGACAAGCGCGACGTCGAAGACCTCGGGCTCATCAAGATGGATCTGCTCGGCCTTCGGACGCTTTCGCTCATCAAGGACGCGGTGGCGATGATCGACGAGCTCCACGGCGTGCGCCTGGATCTCGGCACGATCGCGCTCGACGACCCGGCGGTGTACGACCTCATCTGCGAGGTCGACACGATCGGCCTGTTCCAGGTGGAGAGCCGCGCGCAGGCCCAGGCCCTTCCGCGTGTGCTGCCGCGGAACTTCGCGGACATCGTCGTCGAGGTCGCGATCATCCGGCCCGGCCCGCTCCAGGGGAACATGGTGAACCCGTACATCCATCGCCGGCAGGGCCGCGAGCCGGTGTCGTACGCGCATCCGCTCCTCGAGCCGATCCTCAAGGAGACGCTCGGGGTCATCCTGTTCCAGGAGCAGATCCTCCGCGTCTCGATGGCCGTCGCCGGCTTCAGCGCGGCCGAGGCCGACAAGCTCCGGCGGGCGATGAGCCGCGCGCGCTCGAGCGCCGACATGGAGACGCTGCGCGGCCCGTTCGTGCGCGGCGCGCAGGTACACGGGGTGGACGACGGCACCGCGAACCTGATCTTCGGCCAGATCGCCGCGTTCGCGGAGTTCGGCTTCTGCAAGAGCCACGCGGCCGCGTTCGCGCTCACCGCGTACCACACGGCGCACCTCAAGCTCTACTACCCGGCCGAGTTCTACGTCGGCCTCCTCAATAACCAGCCCATGGGCTTCTACTCGCCGGCCGTCATTGCGGGCGACGCGAAGCGACACGGGATCGCGGTGTTGCCGGTCGACGTCAATCGGTCTCTCGCCAAGGTGTGCGTGGAGGAACGCGAGGACGACGAGCGTGCGTCGGGGGCGGGGGTGTCTCCTCGGCTTGGGCGGTCACGTGCGTCCGAGACCGCGGTACATCCCTCCGGACCGCCGCTGCGCCCAGGAGACACCCCCGCCCCCGATCACCGCGCGCGTGACGCTGGTTCCTCCTCTATCTCTTGGGATGAGATCGTCGTTGATCGGTCGGTCACCATCGCGGCTCATCGCGCGTGCCGCACGCATGACGTCCGGCTCGGATTCGTTGAGGTGAAGGGGCTGGGTGAGGCGGAGGCGGAGGCGATCGTTCGGGAGCGCGAGCGGGGGGCGTTCCGGTCGTTCGATGATTTCGCGAAGCGCGTCGGGTTGAAGGAGGAGGCGCTCCGGAATCTCGCGTTGGTCGGCGCGTTCGACTCGCTCGGCGAGCCGCGGCGGGCACTGCTGTGGCGAGCGCGCGACGCGCATCGCGCGTCGCCGGCGTTCAGCCGGCCGGTGCTCGCGTTGCCGACGACGGCGGCGCCGGAGCTGCCGGGGCTCAGCGAGCAGGAACGGGCGGCCCTCGATTACCGGATCACCGGGATCCCGACCGGTCCGCAGGTGATGCGCTTCTATCGCGAGCGGCTCGCGGCGCGCGGCGTGGGCTCGTCGGCCGACGTGCAGCGCGGCACGCACGGAGCGACCGTGACGGTCGCGGGGGCGATGGTCGTGAAGCAGCATCCGGAGACCGCGAAGGGGCACGTGTTCCTGTCGCTCGAGGACGAGTACGGCCTGGTGAACATCATCATCCGTCCGGCGACGTACGTGAAGTACAAGCCGGTCGTCGATCTCGGCGGCGCGGTCGTCGTCGAGGGGACGCTCCAGCACGTCGACGGAGTGGTCTCGGTGCTGGCGCGCCGCCTCGACGAGCTCGCGCTGTTCGTGAAGCTCGCGTCGCGGGACTGGCAGTGACGCTACTTGACCGTGATCGTGCCGTTCATCGTGCTGTGGACCGTGCAGAAGTATTGGTACGTGCCGGCTGTGGTGAAGGTGAAGCTGAACGTGGATCCTGCGCCGAGCTGGCCGTCGAACTTCCCGTCCTTGTTCGGACGCGTGCCGCTCGTCACGGTGTGCCCCACGCTGTCCTTGTTCGTCCACGTGACCGTCGTGCCTGCGACGACGTCCATGTTCGGCGGGAACTTGAAGCCCTGGACATCGATGTTGACCGGCGCCGCGGCGGGCGCAGATGTCGCCGCCGGTGCGGCGGCCGAGCTGCAGGCCGCGGTGATCGCGACCGTGGCCACGAGCGCGAGCGCAGTGCGAGGCGAAGCCATGCCGTCCTCCTGAAGTTGATCTGTTCGCGATACGCCCGATCGGCCCGGCTGGATGACAGCCCACAGCTGCACGGGGCACATGCGTCGCGAATGACGACACGGGGTCTGCGCCTGGCGCGGCGCTGCGTCGACCGTGACCACGGCCTGCAGACATGCCGCTTGCTTGGCATTCGGCTGCAATTCGCGACGCGCGCAGTGACGCTTTCAGACACCCGGACCGGCTCACCGGGCCCGATCCTGAGCTGGTCGAGACCGCGCCCGGGGACCGATACCGCGCATCCGGCCTGACCACGCTGCGTCGAACCGATACCGAACGGTCATGGCCACACCCAAGGGGTCAACGGACACTCTGGCGCAGCGGGCATGGGGGAATCGGTGGACGCAGAGGCCGCGGGCCGGGCTGGGCTCGCGCAAGATCTTCTTGATTCGATCTTCAAGGTCGCGACGGAGCTCGTCCGCGGGTCGCGGGCGTCCCTGCTCCTTCGCGACGACGCCACGACCGATTTCGTCATCGCGCGCGCGGTCGGGATCGCGGACGAGGTGAAGAAGCAGGTACGCGTCCGCCAGGGCGAGGGCGTCGTCGGCTCGGTCGCCCTGTCCAAGCGGTCGCTGCTCGTGCGTGCCGACGACGCGGTCGGGTCGCGGAGCGGCGATCCCGGGCGCTACCGCACCACCGCCTTCATGTCGGTCCCGATCCTGGTCGACGACGTGTCGCTCGGCGTATTGAACGTCGCCGATCCGGTCGATGGGGGCTCGTTCGGCGAGAACGACCTCCTGGTGCTCGAGCTCCTCGCGAGCCATATCGGTGCCGTGCTGCTGCAGCGCGAGCAGGGCGAGGCCATGCAGAAGCTCGCTGAAACGGATCCGGTCACGTTCCTGTTCAATCGCCGCCACTTCGATCGCCGGCTCGACGCCGAGCTCAACCGCGCGCTGCGTGCGGAAAGCCTGCTGTCACTCCTGATGATCGACATCGATCACTTCAAGTTGATCAACGATCGCTTCGGCCACCGCACCGGCGACACGGTGCTGCGCGCGGTCGCGACGGGGATCAAGCAGGCCGTGCGGCTCTACGACGTCCCGACGCGGTACGGGGGGGATGAGTTCGCGGTCATCCTTCCCGAGGCAGATAGCGACGTCGCCTCGCGTGTCGCGCGCCGGGTGCTCGAGAAGACCGGGCAGCAGCCGCTGCCGCCGGACATCGCCGCGGCGGGCAGTCCGATCGGGCTCTCGATCGGCATCGCGACATACCCGCGCCCTTCGGGCGATAGC
>DATCOR010000102.1:0-6018 GCA_036564585.1 Candidatus Limnocylindria bacterium
GAAGCTGCGCGAGCACAAGCTCGACCAGCGCACGCAGTTCCGCGAGATCGAGCCGGGGACGCCGTTCAGCATCGGCGCGTTCCGCTGCGATTCCTACTACGTCTGCCACAGCATCCCCGACGCGGTCGGCGTCACGATCGAGACGGCGCAGGGCACGATCGTGCACTCGGGCGACTGGAAGTTCGACCACACCCCGGTCGACGGCCGCCAGACCGACTTCGCGCGCCTCGCCGCGATCGCGGCGAAGGGCGTGCTCCTGCTGCTCTCGGACTCGACGCGCGCCGAGGTGCCGGGCTACACGCCGTCCGAGCGCCACGTCGGCGAGATCTTCGACGGCATCATGTCGCGGGCCCAGGGCCGCGTCATCACGACGACGTTCGCGTCGAACATCTCGCGGATCAAGCAGATCGTCGACATCGCCCATGCCTGGGGGCGCCGCACGGCGATCATCGGCCGCTCGATGGAGAACTACACGAAGACCGCACGGGAGCTCGGCTACCTGGAGTACCCGGAGGGCGCCATCGTGCACCCCGCCGAGATCGGCAAGTTCCCGGACAACGAGCTCTGCATCATCACGACCGGCAGCCAGGGCGAGCCGACCAGCGCGCTCTCGCGCATGGCCCTCGGCGATCACCGCCACGTCGCGGTGAAGGAGGGCGACACCGTCGTGATGTCGTCGAACCCGATCCCGGGCAACGAGGAGCTCGTGAGCCGCACCGTGGACAACCTGTTCAAGCTCGGCGCGGACGTCGTGTACGACGCGGGCTCGCGGCCGCACGTCTCCGGACACGCGAGCCAGGAGGAGCTCAAGCTACTCCTCAACATCCTGCAGCCCAAGCACTTCGTGCCGATCCACGGCGAGTACCGGATGCTCGTCCGACACGCCCGGATGGCGATCGACGTTGGCGTCGACGCGGACAAGTCGTTCATCATCACCAACGGCGACGTGCTCGAGCTGAGTGATCGCGGCGCGAAGGTGGGGGAGCACGTCTCGTCCGGCCAGGTGTACGTGGACGGGCTCGGTGTCGGCGACGTCAGCCAGTCGGTCATGCGCGACCGCGTCTCGATCGGCAACGAGGGGGTGTTCCTCGTGGTCGTGACGATCGACCAGCAGACCGGCGAGGTGGTCGCTGGACCGGACATCACCACGAGAGGGTTCGTGCCCGAGCAGGACGCGAGCGGCCTGTTGGAGGAGGCGAAGCAGCGCGTCCTCGACGGGCTCGCCCAGGCCCAGACCGGACCGCACTTCGCGGAGGCGTCGGCCCTGAAGGACGCGATCCACCAGAGCCTCAGCTCGTTCCTGTACGACCGCACGAAACGCCGGCCGATGGTGCTGCCGGTGATCATGCAGGTCTGATGGCGAGGAAGACGAGCTCGCGCAAGACGAGTAGCCGCCGCGAGGCGACGCCGGGGGCGCGCATGCGCGCCGAGGTACGCGACCACATCATCGGGGTGGCCCTCGGGCTCTTCGGGCTCCTCTCGGTCGTGGCGCTGCTCGCGAGCGGCGGCTCGGTGCTCGACTGGTGGCGCTCGGTGATGACCGGCCTCCTCGGCTGGGGTGCGGTCCTCATTCCGGTCGCGTTCTTCGTCGCCGCCGCGATCGTGTGGCGTCGCGCGCTCGCCCGTCGGCTCCTGCTGCCAGGCGTTGGGACGCTGCTCGTGATCGTCGCGCTGCTTGGAATCGTCGACGTCGCCGGCCGCGACGGGGGATCACTCGGGCACGCGGTCGGGACCGCTTCCACGCGCACCCTCGGCAGTGTCGGCGGGATCATCGCGCTGCTCGCGGTCTTCGCCATCGGCGTGATCATCGCGGCGAACCGCACGCTTCAGGAGCTCGCGCGACCTGCGCTCGATCGCCGCCCGCAGTTCGCGTTCCGGCCCGGCGCCGCGCTCCCGGGGGGAACAGCGCCGAGAAGCGAATTCAACGCGGCCCTTGAACGGGGCTCGGCTGGGGCGGGCGAAGCCCGGCCCAGCCGCACGAAGGACGACCTCTCCGAGGCCCCGATCAAGATCAACATGGATCAGGAGCGACCGGCGCGGAAGCCGGTGAAGCCTGTGGCCGAGCAGGAGGTCCTCCCGATCGCGCAGATCGCGCCGCCCGGCGGCGCGCTCGCGGGCTTGCCGTCGGCGATGCTCGTGGCCGAGGGCGTCATGCATGCCGACCCGCCCGAGGTCCCGTGGCGGCTGCCGTCGCTCGATCTTCTCGAAGAAGGCTCCGCGGCGCGCTCGGGCAAGGACGAGGTGATGCGCAACACGCGCGTCATCGAGGAGACGCTCGCGCACTTCAACATCGTGGCGAAGGTCGTCGAGGTGAGCGTCGGGCCGGTCGTCACGCGGTACGAGCTCAAGCCGGCCGCCGGGGTGAAGCTCTCGCGGATCGAGGCTCTGGACAGCGACCTCGCGCTGGCCCTCGCGGCCCGGACCCTGCGGATCGAGGCGCCCGTGCCGGGGAAGAGCGTCGTGGGCATCGAGGTCCCGAACCTCGCGATCGGTATGGTGACGCTGAAGGACGTCGCCGAGACCGCGATGTTCAAGGACGCGAGCTCGAAGCTCACGATGGCCCTTGGCCGCGACGTCGCGGGGTCGCCGATCGTCGCGGACCTCGCAAAGCTCCCGCATCTGCTCATCGCCGGCCAGACCGGCTCGGGGAAGAGCGTCTCGATCAACTCGGTCATCTGCAGCCTGCTGCTCACGGCGACGCCGGATGACGTGCGGCTCATCCTGTGCGACCCGAAGCGCGTCGAGCTCGCTGGCTTCAACAACATCCCGCACCTCGTCGTGCCCGTGGTCACCGATCACGACAAGATCCTCAACGCGCTGTACTGGGCGGTGGGCGAGATGGACCGTCGCTACCGGCTGTTCGCCCGCGCCACGGCCCGGAACATCGACGCGTACAACGCCGCGCGGACCGGGCCTGACCGGGTGCCGTACATCGTGCTCATCATCGACGAGCTCGCGGACCTCATGATGTCAGCCCCGATCCAGGTCGAGAAGGCGATCACCCGGCTCGCGCAGCTCGCGCGCGCCACCGGCATCCACCTTGTGGTCGCGACGCAGCGGCCGTCCGTCGACGTGATCACCGGGCTCATCAAGGCGAACATCCCGGCCCGGATCGCGTTCGCCACCGCGTCGTCGATCGACTCCCGCACGATCCTCGACATGACCGGCGCGGAGAAGCTGCTCGGGCGCGGAGACATGCTCGTCCTGCCGCCAGATATGCCGAAGCCGATCCGTGCGCAGGGCGTCTTCGTCTCGGACCGCGAGATCGAGGCCGTCACGCGGCACTGGAAGATCCAGCGCGACCCGCGCTACAAGCTCGAGATCCTCGAAAGCCAGGATCGCGCGCGCCAGCGCGAGGACGGTGGCGACCGCGAGATCGACGACGACCGCTACGAGGAGGCCGTCGACATCGTGACGCGCGCCGGTCAGGCGTCGGTGTCGATGCTCCAGCGGAAAATGACCATCGGCTTCGCGCGCGCGGGCCGGCTCATCGACATCATGGAGCAGGAGGGGGTCATCGGCCCGTCCGTCGGGCCGGGCAAGATGCGGCAGGTCTACGGCGCGCGGTCACAGGCTGCGGGCGGAGAGGAGCCGTAGTGGCGCGCCTCGGTGACGCGCTTCGCGACGGGCGCGAGCACAAGGGCGTCACGATGCAGCAGGCCGCCGAGGACACCCGGATCCGCGAGAAGTTCCTCCAGGCGATCGAGAGCGGGGACTACCAGTCGCTGCCGGGCACCGTGTACACGAAGGGCTTCCTACGGAACTACGCCCAGTACCTGGGCCTCGACGCCGAGGAGATGTTCGCGCTCTACACCGGCGAGCGTGGCGGCGCCGATCCGGCCCGGACGTTCGCGCCGATGCGACCGCTCGTGAAGCGCAGCTTCATCTTCACGCCGACCGTGCTCGTGCCGGTCATCGTCCTGGGCGGCATCCTCCTCTTCGTCGCGTACTTCTACTACCAGTTCACGAGCTTCGCCGTGGCGCCGCACGTGGACATCACCGATCCATCCGGCGACGCGGTGTCGTCGACGGCGGAGTATCTCGTCAAGGGCAAGACCAACCCGGATGGCCGGATCACCGTGTCGGTCTCTCCCGGCCTCGACGCGCTCGGTGACGTGAAGCCGGCTGCGGACGGCACGTTCAGCGTGAGTGTGCCGCTCAAGCCGGGACCCAACCACATCGAGGTGCGCGTCCTCGACGCCGCCGGAAAGCTCGCCACGGCCACGCGGACCATCACCCTCAACCCGCCGGCCGCGAACGACCAGCCGGCGCCACAGCTCGTCCTCGAGCAGCCGGCGAACGGAGCGACCTACGCGAACGCGCCGGTGACCGTGGCCGGCCACGTCGACCGCTCGGTCGCGAGCGTGACGGTGAACGGGACCGCCGCCACCATTGGCTCGGACCTCAAGTTCAGCGTCGCGGTGAACTTCGCCGCGGGGCCGCAGACCATCCGGGTCGTGGCGAAGACCGCGACCGGCGCGGAGGTGCAGGAGACGCGCACCGTCGCCGTCTCGTTCACCGCCGCCAACGTGACCGTGCGGATCGTCGGCGGCGATGCCTGGATCCTCGCCACCGTGGACGGAACGCAGGCTCCGGGGACGAACAAGATCTTCCCGAGCGGGCAGGTGCTCACGTTCAGTGGGAAGGCCGTGACGGTGCGTTCGGGCAACGCGGGCGCGACCTTCCTGGCGTTCAACGGGCAGGAGCTCGGGAAGATGGGGGAGGTGGGGCAGGTGACCGAGCGCTCGTTCAACTCGCCATGACGTTCAATCTCCCGCTCGCCCTCGTCTACGCGCGGATCCTGGCGGTCGTGCCGATCGTCCTGCTCCTCCAGGCCGGTGGGGAGCAGAACGCGACGTGGGCGTTCCTCATCTTCTGCCTCGCCGCGCTGACCGATGCCGTCGATGGCCGCCTCGCGCGCCGGATGGGCCAGGTCACGCGGCTCGGCACGTTCCTCGACCCGCTCGCCGACAAGCTGCTGGTCATCGGAACGCTCATCCCGCTCCAAGCGGCCGGACTCGTGCCCGCCTGGATCGTCGTGGTCATCGTCGCGCGCGAGCTCGCGGTGACGAACCTGCGAGCGATCGCATCGGCGCGCGGCTACAGCGTGGGGGCGAGCGTCTCGGGAAAGGTGAAGACGATCTTTCAGACCTGCTCGGCGGCCGGGCTGCTGCTGCTCCTCGCGGTGCCGTCGCTCCCGCTCGCGTATCTCGCGTACTCGCTCCTTGGCGCCGCGGTCGCCCTCACGATCCTGTCCGGCGTCAGCTACCTCTGGACGGCATCGTTCGCCATCGCAGGCCGCGGCGTCCCCGAGCGTTGGCGGCTGAAACCACGCGAGGGCAGCGCGCGGACGCGTGCCCGCTAAGCCGCCCGCGTACGCGGACCTCGCGGACCGCATGCGCGCCCTCCACGCCACGCTGCGGAAGAAGAAGCTCACCATCGCCGTCGCGGAGTCGTGCACCGGCGGACTGTTGGGCGCGATCCTGAGCGAGCACTCCGGCTCGAGCGACTACTTCCGCGGCGGCATGGAGGTCTACTCGGACGAGGCGAAGACCGTTCTCGCCGACGTCCCGCCGCAGCTCATCCATTCGCACGGCGCGGTGTCGTCGGTCGTGGCGGGAGCGCTGGCCCGCGGCGCGCGCGCGAAGCTCGGCGCGAAGATCGGCCTCGGGATCACCGGGATCGCGGGGCCGACCGGCGCGACGCCCGGCAAGCCGGTCGGGCTCGTCTACATCGCGATCGACGCGCCGACGCTCCAGAGCGTGAAGAAGAAGCAGTGGGCCTTCGACCGGGCGGGGAACCGGCTGGCGAGCGTCGGCGTCGCGCTCGACCTCTTGGCCGAGGCGATCGAGTGACGCTCGGCGAGGTCTTCCGCGACACCGAGGTCGCGCGGCTGTACCGCAACCGGCCGACCTACCCGCCCGCGACGTTCGAGATCCTCGCCGGCCTCATGGTCGATCCGCGGGTCGTGCTGGACGTCGGCGCGGGTACCGGCGCGGTCGCGCGGCAGCTGCTGCC
>DATCOR010000160.1:0-13208 GCA_036564585.1 Candidatus Limnocylindria bacterium
CAACTGGATCGGTCGGCGCGACGGGCGCGCAGGGCGCGACTGGACCGACGGGCGCCGCCGGCGCGACGGGTCCGCAGGGCGCGACCGGCGACACCGGACCGCAAGGTCCGACCGGCGCCAAGGGTGACACCGGCGCGGACGGCGCGACGGGAACTACCGGTGCAACGGGCGCCGCCGGCGCAACTGGATCCGCGGGCGCTACCGGCGCGACCGGCGCGCAGGGCGCGACCGGTCCCCAAGGTGCGACGGGTGCGACCGGACCTCAGGGCGCGACTGGCGACACGGGCGCGCAGGGTGCCACCGGTGCCACCGGTGCGACGGGCACCGCGGGCACGAACGGAGCGACCGGAGCGACGGGTGCCACCGGAGCGACCGGCGCAACGGGGACCAACGGAACGAATGGCGCGACTGGCGCGACGGGCGCGACCGGTGCCGCCGGTGCGACGGGCAGCGCGGGTACGACTGGCACGACCGGAGCAACCGGTGCGACCGGAGCGACCGGTGCGGCGGGCTTCGGCGCGCAGATCCAGAACAGCACGGTGAACGTCACGCAGCGCTCGACCGTGAACTTCACCGGCAACCTGCAGGCGGTCGACAACGGTGGGACGTTGGCGACCGACGTCTCGCTCAAGCCGGACGTCTCGGGACTCACGAGCCTCGGCATCGCGAACGCAAGCACCACGGCGTCGAACTTCACCTCGACGGCGAACGGCAACTTCACGACCGGATCCGGCACCGGCTTCTACTACGGCGGCGCGACGGGCTCCCTCGTCGGCGCGAACACGATCAGCAGCACCGGTGCATTCACCGGGACACTGCTCGCCCTCACCGCGGACTCGACCACGACCGGCACGATCCTCGGCATCAGTGGCCAGGGCCTCGTGTCGGGCAAGGCGATCGACGTGTCGCTCGGCGCCGCCTACAACCTCACCGGGAACGACAGCTCCGGCAAGGCCGCCGGTGCGGTGAACGTGCGCGCCGGCGCCTACAACGGCAACATCTTCAACGTGCTGAGCACCGCGAATACCGGCGCGAGCACGATGAACCTCGCCAACCTCCAGAGCGGCCAGACCGATGGCCAGCTGCTGAAGATCAAGACGACCGGCGCGTACGCGGGCACCGCGACGACGGGTGTCCTCAACATCGACGCGAACACCGCGACCGGTGGCGCGATCGCGCGCATCACGGCGACGTCGCTCACCGGCGCGTCGCAGGCGCTGTCCATCACGCTCGGCGCGAGCTCGTCGGCCACGGCGATCCTCGCCAACACCGGCGCGACATACACCGGCAACCTCATCGACCTGCAGGCGAACAGCGCGTCGCAGTTCAAGGTCGACGCGGCGAACACGACCGTCGCCGGCGGCCTGCTCGGATCGAACGCCACGAGCTTCTCCATCGACGAGACCGGCGCGCACCCGATCAACCTCGGCACGACGACCGCCACACAGGTCAACATCAGCCGCAGCGGCCAGCTCACGAACGTCGGGGGCACGCTCACCGCCGCATCGACCCTGACCGTCACCGGCACCACGCCGGCGAGCGCGCTCGTGGTCAGCCCCATCGGCAATGTGACGGCCCAGGGCATCGGCACCTTCGGTCCGAGCGTCGGCAACCAGCTCGTCGTGCAGGGCGCGGCCACCGGATCCGTGGTGCAGCTCAGCTCGACCGGCTCGAGCGACGCCAACGTCGGGATCAGCATCGCGCCCAAGGGCACCGGCCGCCTGCGCGTCGTCGGCGCGACGGGCGGCCTCGACGTGGACAACACGATCGTCGCGGGCTTCGCGTCCGCGAACCAGCTGAAGGTCCAGGGCTCCGCGACGACCGTACCCGTGCAGGTCAGCGCGACGGGCAGCGACACGAACATCACGCTGCAGCTCACGCCCAAGGGCACCGGCACTGTGCAGATCAATGGCACCGGCGGCATCGCCGGCCCGGCCGCGGCGGCGCTGGTCATCGATGCGACCGGCGCGCAGAACATCGACATCGGCGGCGCGAACGCGACCACGATCAACATCGGCCGGGCCACGCAGCTGGCGGCGCTGCTCGGGAATGTCACCGTGGCCGGGACGCTCGGTGTGACCGGGGACTTCTCGGTCAACACGAACAAGTTCAGCGTCACGGCTGCGACCGGCAACACGCTGGTCGCCGGCACGCTGACCGGGAGCGCCGCGACCGGCTTCGCCGTCGACTCCAGCGTCAACCAGCCACTCAAGCTCGGCACCGCCGCGACGACGACGGCCGTGACCATCAGCCGGGCCGGCCAGACGACGACGGTCGCCGGCCTGCTCACGGTCACCGGCAACAGCACGTTCACCGGCACCAGCACGTTCAACGGCGACAGCACGTTCAACGGCAACGTCCAGGTCGGAGCGACCGGGGACCCGCTGACCGAGATCCGTACGGGTACGTGCACCATCCCGTCGACCGCCGTCGGGCTGGGCGCCACGGTCACGACGACCTGCACGATCGTCGGCGGCAGCCAGAACCTACAGGCCTACACGGTCAGCGTGATCCCGAGCTCCGGAGCCGTGCCCGCCAACCTGGTCTGGAGCTTGGACCGGCCGACCACGACCGCGATCCTGATCCGCTGGGCGACCACGAACGGAACGCCGAGCACCGGCGCGATGACCTTCCGCTGGGTCGCGGTCCGCTAGTCTTCGCCTGATTGAGGAAGCGTGAGCCGGCGCGATAGCGCGCTCGTCATCTCAACCGGGGCGATCCGTCGTGTCCTCCTCGCCGTGCTGGTCCTCGTGATCGTGGCCCTGGCCGCGGTGTTCGGGCGTCAGTACCTCCAGCGGCCACCGAGCATCGCTGACCAGATCGACAAGAGCGCGTATCAGGCGGTCTTCCTGACCGGGGGCCAGGTGTTCTTCGGGAAGGCCGTCGTGGGAGACGGATCAGTCGCCCTTTCGGACGTCTTCTATCTCGCGCCGAACACCGACACCTCCCAGACCCAGCAGCTCGGCCAGCTGATCAAGCGCGGCTCGGAGATCCAGGGCCCGAAGGAGCCGATGCTCATCGAGATCGGGCAGGTCCTCTACATCGAGAACATGCGCGACGACTCCCAAGTCGTCACCGCGATCAAACGGTTCAAGTCCGGCGAGCAGGTCCCGGCCACCCCGGCTCCGGCCGCAACGCCCGCACCCGCGACGCCAACCGCCACCCCACGGCCGAGTGCGTCGCGCTGAGCCCGCGGCCACCGACGTCGGCCTCGGCATACGGCTCGCGCGCATCGGCATCGCGATCGGGGCATTCGCTCTCGCGTTCCTGATCGTACGGGTCTGGGACTTCACGATCCCACGCGTCGGCGCAGCTCACTACCAAGCGGTCTTCCTTCAGAACGGCCAGACCTGGTTCGGCCACTACCGCGACCGCATCGGACCGTACGCCGCGATGGACTCCGTGTACTACGTTCTCACGAAGTCATCGCAGGACCCCGATGCGCTGCCCACGAGTCAGCTGATCAGGCGCGGGAACGAGCTTCATGCTCCCGATCCGCACCTGCTGATTCCGAAGACCGCGATCCTGTTCATCGA
Source organism: Candidatus Limnocylindria bacterium (assembly GCA_036564585.1). Classification (GTDB taxonomy): domain Bacteria; phylum Chloroflexota; class Limnocylindria; order P2-11E; family P2-11E; genus UBA4735. Next base: position 3,537 of record DATCOR010000160.1, read on the forward strand.
AGATCTGCGCGACGACTCGCCGGTGTCGCAGTACATGGACCAGCAGCGATGAAGCTCCGGCTTCCCGGCTGGGCTCGCTGGCTCGCCCTTCCGGCCATTGCCGGCGCGATCGCCGGGGCATCCATCGACGTCCAGCGGCTTCCGGTCCTGACCGGCGAGCGCATCGACGCGGTCCTCCTGCTCGACGGGCAGGCGTACTTCGGGCACCTCGAGGACTTCGGCCTGTCTGACACGGTGACCCTGCGCGACGTCTACTACTTCCAGGACGCGCGCGCGACGACGACCAACCTCGCCGTCGCTCTCGTGCAGCGCGGGACGGAGCTGCACGCCCCAGCGAATGGAATGCAGATCAGGCGCGACCAGATCCTTGCGATCGAACACGTCACGCCGACATCCCCTGTTGCGCAAGCGATCGCGGCCGAACGTGAGATCGAGCTGCTCGTCCGGTGAGACGGCCTTCGGCATGGACGCTCGTTGCAGTGTTCGCCGTCGTCGTGCTCGCGCTGCTTGCTGCCGACCCGGTGCGTACGGCGCTCGAGTCACGCCTCGACCCGCCGGCGATCGGCGATCCAGCCACGATCTCGTCGCAGCGCACGGCAGCCGAACATGCGCTCGCGCGCGGCTACGCGAAGTCTCTGCAGCAGCTACGGTCGACGGGAAGCGTCCGGCTGCCGGTCACGGCGGAGCAGGCTGCGGCGATCATGACAAAAGCGGTGTCTGATCTGAAGACGGTGCGGCGCGCTGCTCTTGCGGACCTTGCGACCGCTTCGGGCCTGCGCGGCGCTGATGCGACCGCGTACGTCAGTGCGACCGATCCAGGGCTCGACGACGCGAGCGCCGTCGCAGCCGAGTCGGGGACGCTTTTGGCGCCGGGGTTCTTCGCGATCGTCAGCCGCGCGGACAGCCTGCTCACCCAGGTCGCCGATCAGGCGACGCGCGACCTCACGACGGCGCCAGGCGCTCCGTCAGCGTCCCCCTCTCCGACGGCGTCACCCCGGCCGTAGCGTGAACATCTGACCCGCATCTGCCTGGTCACGCACTACATGCCGCCGCATCGCGGCGGCGTGGAACGCGTGGCGCAGCAGCTCTCGCACTGGTACAGCCGCGCGGGTCACGACGTGACCTGGGTCGCCACCGACGGTGGCGGTGGATCGCCGCTCGAGCACGATGGCCCGGTCGAGCTTCGCCGCGTGCCCGCGTTCAACGGGCTCGAGCGCCTGCGCGGCATGCCGTTCCCGATCCCGTCCCCATTCGCACTCGGTCCGCTGCGCGCGGCCGTCGCTCAGGCCGACGTCGTGCACCTGCACGACTGCCTGTATCTCCCGATCCTCGCCGCGGATGGCGCTGCGCGCCGCGCGGGCGTCCCGACGATCGTGACCCAGCACGTCGCGATGGTCGCGTTCGGCGGCCCGGTCGATCCGTTGCTCGATCGCGCGTACCGCACGGTCGGCCGGCGCGTGCTCCGGCGCGCGTCGCGCGTCGCGTTCGTGAACGCCGGCGTGCGCGCGTGGTTCGCGAGCCACGTCGATCCGACCCTTGCGAGCGAGCACATCCCGAACGCGGTCGATCTCGCGCGGTTCCATCCCGCGACCGAGAGCGAGCGCCTCGTGGCCCGCCGCTCGTTCGGCATCGCCGCCGACGCGACCGTCGTGCTGTTCGTGGGCCGGCTCGTGCCGAAGAAACACCTCGCGGTCGTCGCGGAGGCGCTCGCGTCGATCGGCGGGCCGTGGCACGCCCTCGTGGTCGGCGACGGACCCGACCGCGCGGCCCTGCGGCCGCTCGGGCCGCGCGTCACGCACGTGCCCGACCTGCCGTTCGGCCGGATGGCCGAGGCCTACGCGGCCGCGGACCTGTTCACGCTGCCGTCACGCGACGAGGGCACGCCGCTCACCGTTCTCGAGGCGATGGCGGCGGGGCTACCCTGCGCCGTGAGCGACGACCGCGCCTTTGACGAGCTCGCACCCTGCCCGGGTGTCGTGCGCGCTCCGGCCACCGGTCCCGGGCTCGCGGCCGCGATCGCGCCGTTGATCGCCGATGCGGAGCGCCGGCGCACCGCCGGAGCCGCGGCGCGCGCGTGGGCCGAGGCGAACTACGGCGAGGAGCGGATCGCGCGCCGGTACCTGGACCTGGTCGCGGAGGTCAGTGCCGAAGGTGCGCGAGGGCGTCGTGCATCGCGATGACCACCGCCTGGCCGTCCTCGGCGGAGATCCCCTCCGGCGCTGCGCCCGTCTCGATCGCGCGCGCGAACCGGCGGAAGACCTCCCGGTTCCCGTAGTCGAGCCGGCCGCTCGCGAATCGCGCGCCTGAGGCGACCACGCCGGCCCAGTGGCCGACCGTCGCGCGAAGGGATGACCGCATGATCTGCCCGGGGCGGTGCAGCCCGTCGTCCGGGACGATCGCGAGGATGTCGCGAAAGATGTCGCAGGCGAGCGTCGCGCGCTCGCACAGGACGAGGAGCTGCCACTCCGAGAGGGCGGCTGCGAAGCGCATATCGAGCGTCGCGAACCGATCGCCGGACGCAAGATCGATGTGCGCGCTGCGCGGCGTGCGGTCGTTCGGATCGAGCGACGGGACGAACGAGGCATCGGTGACCCGCGCGTCGCCGAGGAACGCGCGCACAAGATAGAAGAAGTGCGGAGACTCGTCGTAGAAGAGGCCGCCCGGCAGCTCGCGGTACCAGGTCGGCAGCCGGCGCCGGTCATTCGAGAGCTGAAGGCCGACGACCCCGCGCAGCGCGCCGTATGTCCCCGCGGCGACGTGCCGCCGCGCCGCGGCCACGCTCCGCGCGAACTGGAAGTTGTGGACGACCGCGAGGATCCGGTCGCGGTCGCGCGCGAGCGCGACGAGCGCGCGGGCCTCGTCCGGACCCATGGCGAACGGCTTCTCGACGAGGACGTGCTTGCCGAGCTCGAGCGCCTGCGTCACGAGGACGCCGTGGCTCGGTGGCGCCGTCCCGATCGTGATGGCGTCGAACGTCCCGAGCGCTGGATCGCCGAGCGAGACTGCGTGTGGGACGTGGCGTGCGGTCGCGGCCGCCGACCCGCGCGCGACGTCGCGGTCAACGATGCCGACGAGCTCGAGCCCGGCCGTCGCGGCGATCCCCGGCAGGTGGCGGTGCAGGGTCACCCAACCCGCCCCGACCGCGACGACCCTCGTCACTGCCGACTATCGTCTGGCCACTGGTGACCGGACCGTTCGATAGGCGCGAGTTGATGCGGCGGCTCGCACCAGCGAATGCGTTCCAGCCGGCGACGATGCTGTGGCGCGTGTTCGAGATCGAGGCGATCCAACAGCACGCGACGCTGTCTGGTCGCGGCGTCGACATTGGTTGCGGCGACGGTGACCTCGGGCGCGTGGTGTTCGACGGGTACCATCCGCGGCCGCAGGTCATTGGCGTCGAGCCTGACGTCCATGACTGCACGCTCGCTCGCGAGTCGGGAACGTATGAGGCTGTCCATTGCGTCTCTGGGGACGCCATCCCCGTCGCGGCCGGGACTCTGGATTTCGTCTTCTCGAATTCGACGCTCGAGCACATTCCCGATCTGCAGCCGGTGATCGCCGAAGCAGGCCGCGTGCTGCGCACCGGCGGAGAATTCGTCTTCACCGTTCCGAGCGAACAGTTCCATGCCTGCCTTCGCGGGGGCGGGCTTGTCGCCTTGCTCGCGCGTCGACGAGGACGAACGTATTCGGAGCTCATTGACGAGCGCCTCGCGCATCATCGGTATCCGTCTCCTGAAGCGTGGACTGATCTGCTCGGCGCGCACGGATTCGTGAACGTACGCTCGGAACGCTACTTCCCCCTGGCAGCCGTGCGCGCCTGGGAGTCGCTGAGCAATATCACTGGCGGCCTGGCCTTCGAGCTGTTCGGCGCGCGTCGTCCGACCCGCCAGATCCAGCACCGGCTCGGCCTGTCGCGGCGCACCGCGTCGCCCACCGCCGCGGTCGTCGCCAGCATGACCGCGCTCGTCGCGCGGCGGGCCTTTGGCGCGGCGGTACGCGCCAGCGAACCGAGCGGCGGCCTGCTCATTGTCGCGACGCGTGGGTAGCGCGGTCACCGCCTACGTAGCCCGAGCACACTGAGGAAGAAGCTCCCGAGCACGGCCTCACTTCCCAGCGCGAGGGCCGTGGCCGATACGACGACCAACCGGAGCGTGTCAGTCGGATCGAGCTCGCCGAACGACGCAGCGCTCCAGAGCCCGAGCGCAACGAGCGATCCAGCCAACCCGACCACAAGAAGGATCCCACCCGCGACGAGCCCGGTCTCGAGGGTGACATATCGGAAGGCACGGTCAAGCCGCGGATCCGCCGGCAGCAGTCCTTCGCTGATGGCGAAGATCTTCGTGAAGAGGGCAAACAGGATCGTCTGGAAGCCGATGATGATCGCGGCCGCCGCGTACACAAGTGTGTGTACCCGCGCGCTCGGCAAGACCACCGCACCGACGACAACTCCACCGATGACGAGCGCGATCCCAGGAATTAGGAAGAGCCAGCGGGGGCTGTAGAGGAGGAGGAACCGCAGGTGACGCCAGCCGTCGCGCCAGGTCCGCAGGTGCGGTGGCCGCCCGCGGCGGTCGGGGCGCAGTGTCGTCGGGACCTCGCCGATCCGCAGCCTCGCGAGGCTCGCGCGGACGATCATCTCGGACGCGAACTCCATCCCGGTCGTGCGCAGGTGGAGGGCCGTCATCGCGTCGCGCCGGAATCCCCGCATCCCGGAATGGAAGTCGCCCACCGGGCTGCCGAAGAAGAGGCGTCCCAGTCCTGATAGCACCGGATTGCCGAGATAGCGGTGCAGGGACGGCATCGCGCCCGGCTCGATCGCGCCCTCGAAGCGGTTGCCCATCACGAGGTCGTAGCCCTCCCGCAGCCTGGCCAGGTAGCGGCCGGCCTCCGCGAAGTCGTACGACTGGTCCGCATCGCCCATGACGACGTACCGCCCACGCGCCGCCTCGATCCCCGCGAGGAGCGCGGCGCCGTAGCCGCGCTCGGCCACCGGCACGACCCGCGCGCCGTGGGCCGCGGCGAGCTCGCGCGACCCGTCGGTCGAGCCGTTGTCCGCGACCACGACCTCGCCCGGCACGCCGAGGTCGCGCAGCGCCTGCTGCGCCGCGTCCACGCACGCTCCCACGGTCGCGGCCTCGTTGAGGCAGGGCATCAGGATCGTGAGCTCGAGCTCGTCGCTCATGCGGGATGCGTCCAGCGCGCGGCGAGCCGCGCGTCGAGACGTTCGATCCATCGCCGCCCGAGCACGGCGGCAGCGAGCACAACGCCTCCGAGGATCAGGAGGGGCGTCTTCATCGGCGTCGACCGGTACTCCGCCACGACGGTGTGGGTCCCCGGAGGCAGGCTCAGGGCGATCACGCTCGGCGAGACCATGAACGTCGGGATCACCACGCCGTCGCTCGTCACCTGCCAGTTCGGGTGGTACGTGATCGACAGGACGAGCGTCGCCGCGGTCGGACAGCTGGCGACCAAGGTCACGCGGCTTTGCTCGATGCGCTCGGAGCCGATCGTGCCGCCACTATCGCATCCCGGCATCGTGCCGCCCGTTGCGCCGGCGGGCCCGGCCGGGAAGTCGATCCGGACGACCTTGCCCGCGGCCGGCAGCGGGCCGAGCAGCCAGCCCCGCATGACCGGCAGCAGGCCGCTCGGCGCCGGCACCCGCACGGTGTCGGCGACGGCCGCGTAGCGCGCCGCCGCGCTCGCCGGCGCGGCGTACAGCGTGTACAGCGGCGTTCGGCGGAGCGGGACGAGGAACGCGGGGAGCTGCCTCGTCGTGGGCGCGATCACGTACGTGACGCCGAATGCCGCGTAGTGCGCCGGGTTCGTCGGATCGAAGTCGAACACGAGGTCGGAGTTGAGCGATGGCCCCTGGTACGGCTGGGCCAGCGTCGGGAGCTCGTCGAAGGTGAGGAGGTCGTGCATCCGGGCGCTTCGGAACGCGAGGCCGAAGTCGAGCTGCTCGCCCCAGTCCGTCCGTTGGCCGGCGTACACGCGTCCGGGCGGCAGCGCGCCCAGCGTGTCGAGGATCGTCTTCGCGTCGGTGTCCCGATCGATCGCGGCCCTCGTCTGCTGGATCCAGAGCGAATTGAGCGCGTAGTAGTCGGCGTGCTCCCGCATCGCGACGACCAGCACGAACGCGAGGCCGGCGGTCACCGCGGCCATCCGGACGACCCCGCGCCACGGCTCGACGAGCGACCAGAGCCACGCGCCGCCGGCGCCGATGAGCATGATCGCCGCGAGGTGCACGCCGCCGATGAACCGGTGGAAGAACAGCGCGTTGTGGAGCGGGAAGAGGTCGACGAGCCCGCCGAGTGTCGGGCGGCCGAAATACAGGACGAGCCAGACGCCCAACAGCGCGAGCGCGATCAACGCGGGCCGTGACCGCGTGACGAGCGCCGCCACGATGCCGACGGCGAGGAGCACCGTGAGGACCGGCACCCGGTCGCCATCGAGGAGCTGGCCGGTGACGAGCCACTGCAGGATCGGCCCCGCGCCGAACGAGTCGTACTTGTACGTCTCGAGGTACGGCGACTCGTTCAACCAATATCCCGACAGCGCGGCCGGCACGATCATGTAGGCCGCGATGAGCCCCGCGGCGACGCCCACCGCGCCGAGCCGGGCGAATCGGATCGGCAGCGACCGCCGCGCCGCGCATACGGCCATGACGACCGCACTGATCGCCATCATGTAGGCGTAGAGCAGCTGCGAGAGCACGAGGGCGGTGAGCGCGACGATCGCCGCCAGGTAGCCGCGACCCCGATCCATCACCCGATGCAGCAGTGCGAGCGTGATGAACGAGAGATGCATGGCGAAGAGCTGCGTGAAGACGCCGTAGCCCCGCCAGACGTAGCTGTCGTAATCGAAGCCGAGCCGCCCGCCCGATGACAGGAGCGAGCTCGCGGCCGCGCCGATCGCGGCGGCCACCGCCGTGAACCCCATCCGGCGCATCGACCAGAAGACGGTCAGGGGGAGCGCGACCAGCAGGACGTAGCGGACGGCGTTGAACGCGGTGACGATGTCGATCCGCTGCAGCAGGGCGCGATCTATCGCCACCACCACGAGGTGGGGGAGGTGCTGGTAGTAGACGAACTGCGGGAACCCGAGCTCGAGGTCGGGCACCCAGAAGTCGACCGGATCGGCGCCCTGCGTGATCGCATCGTTCGCCCGCTCGACGAAGAGCAGGTGCGCGGCGTCGTCGTTCACGTTGGGAACGGCCGTGAGCTCCGGTAGGAGCTCGACCGCGTTGAACAGCATCGGCACCGCGACGAGGAGCGCGAGGACGACCGACTCGGGACGTGTCGGACGACGGGACGCGAGCGGGCGCGGCCGAAGCGCGCGCCGGATCAGCGGGTCGGTGTGGGCGACGCCGGCTTGGGTGTCGGCGTCGGCGCCGGTGGCTGCGGCAGCTTCGGGTCGAGCTGGATCGCGCGCGCGATCTCCGCGTCGCCCTGCGCGGTCTTGCCCTGGATGCGCAGCAGGATCCCGAGGTTGTAGTGGGCCGCCGCGTTCGTCGGCTCGATGGCGATGTCCTTCGTGTAGAGGTCCACCGCTTCCTGCACGCTGTTGAACGCCTGCCTGACGACGCCGAGACCGAACAGTGCCGGACCGTAGTTCGGGTCGGTCTCGAGAGCCGACCGGTAGTACCCCTCGGCGATGGCGAGCTTGTTCTGGGTTCGGGCGATCTGGCCGAGGTTGTAGTAGGCGAACTTGTTCTTCGGATCGTTGGCGAGGACCTCGAAGTAGTCCTTCATCGCCTCGTCGAGCTTGTTGGCGTTGTGGGCGGCGATGCCGCGGGCGAGGGCCTCACCGGCCGGGTCGGACGCCTGTGCCGTCGGGTTAGACCCGCCGCAGGCCGCTGCGAGGGCCAGGATGGCCGCGAAGGCCACCGCGACGCGGAACGCGTGGCCGGGCCATCTCATCCGAGCGGACTCTAGGGGAAGGGTGTTCGCTTTCGGCTCCGCCTTTCGGGGGATGGGTCAACGGGCCGATACCGCGTCTTCCCACTCCAGGGTGAGGACTCAGATCGGATCGCCGCCTACGGTTCGTTCTGTGATCGGCAGGAGGCGTGACCGTGGCCCAGAGGTCCTCGACGAGCCGATCGACCTTGCGTCCCGCATCGGCGACCACGGCCTCTCACGGCCGTCGCCAGCCGCTCCGGAGTTCGTCCGCAGGGTCGATGGGCCCATCGAGTCCGACCGGTCGGGCCGCGCCCGTCCGACCACGATCGGAGCCGAGGGATCGCCGGCACCCGGGTCGGAGCCGGCCCCGCTGCCAGAGCTTCCACCCGCGGTGCGTCCGATGATGATCGGCCTCGAAGAGATCATCGCGAAACAGGCTCCCGTGATCGTGCCGGTCGAGGTCGATGAGCCCCCGCCGCCGGAGGGCGCATCCGCCGGACCGGCGATCGTCACGCCGCGCGAGGCGCCGCTCATCGGCGAAATGGACCTCGTCGTGACGCCGCTGCCGACCCCCGACGACTGGCACCACTTCGAGCTCGCGCTGAGGCGCGTTCCGGGCGTCGGGGCCCTGCGGATCGAGTACTACCGGGCCGGGATCCTGAAGCTCCGCCTCCAGTGGACCGGCCCGCAGCGCTTCGCAGAAGCCGTGGCGACCGTCCCCGGGTACCGGGTCGGCATCCTGGGCCAGGACAAGAGCACCGTCCAGATCCGGGTCGGCCGCACCAGCTAGCTCGACCCCATCCCTGCGACTGCCAAAGAGAAGCCCCCGACCGGTCCGGTCGGGGGCTTTCTTGATGTGCGGTCTCGATGGTCCGTGCCGCTATTACTCCGCGAGCCGCGGGGTGACCGGCTGGGCGGTGTTGCCGGCCGCGTAGTTGATGTTCATATTGCCGTTCTGGATGCTGAGCGTCTTGGCGACGAACTGGCCACCGTCGATCGTGGACGGGTTGCCTTCCATGATCAGCGCCGCGTTCGGGATGTAGATGGTCCCGCCCGCGTCGAGGGTCTGGCTACCACCGATGTCCATCGCGAGGGTGCAGTTGGGGTCCTGGTAGAGCATGAAGTTCACCCAGGCCTGCCCGTAGCTGGTCGGCAGCGAGTCCATCGGGCGGATCGTGATCGGGTGGTTGCCGTTCGCGCCGATCCTCCCGCAGGTCCCGCCGGCCCCCGGGAAGTTCGTGAGCGTGTTGAAGATGAAGGCCTTGCCGTCGCACGGCGTGCCGGTGTTCGTGTCGATATGCGCCGGGTTGGTGTCCCGGTCGACGTCCCCGGCGAGCCCGGCCTTCAGGATGTAGATCCCGTGGCAGATGTTCTTGCCGCTGAAGCTCGAGGTGTAGATGCCTTCGGGGTAGGTGTTCCCGGTGCCCGGGATCGCACCCGGATCCGTCGGCAGGTTGTTCACGCCGTTGTAGCTGAGGAGCTGCGTCGGCTGTGCCGTGCTGACGAACGGATCGGCCTGCACCGGCACGTGGAGGTTGACCACGAGGCCCGGCGGGAACGTGCTGCCGGTCGCGGTGCCGACGACGTCCATTCCGCGGGTGCTTGGGTTCACCGTGATGTCCTCGCCGCTGGTCATGCCGCCGACCGCATGCGTGCTGCACGAGTTCACGAGGATGCCCCCGCCGGTGAGGTGAACGTTGACATTCGGTGAGACGTAGAGCGCGTCGTCAGTGCAGGCGGCGGTGAGGGCGATGAGCGCGTAGCCGTTGTTCAG
>DATCOR010000163.1:0-9220 GCA_036564585.1 Candidatus Limnocylindria bacterium
CGGGCGCAGGTCGCGATGCGCAACGACGCGAAGTTCACGTCGTTCCTCGCCCAGCTCTCCCTCGACCCAGCGCCGCGGCGATCGGGCGAGCTGCGCCTCACCGACGTGGATACCGGCGAGGAGCTCGAGATGCAGGTGACCGCGAACGAGGTGCGGGACGCCATGGGCGCGACCGTGGCGACCGTGTCGGTCATGCAGGACGTCGGTCGGCTGCGCGAGCTCGAGCGCCGCCGCCTGGAGCAGGCACTCTTCGAATCCGAGAAGCTGGCGGCGACCGGCCGGCTCGCGGCGTCGATCGCGCACGAGATCAACAACCCGCTCGAGGCGATCCAGAACGCGCTCTACCTCCTCGTGAAGCGAATTCCGGACGACGATCCGAACGCGAAGTTCCTCAACATCGCGATGAAAGAGACCGAGCGAATGAGCCGGATCCTCCGCCAGATGCTCGGTTTCTACCGGCCGGCCGCGGACCTCGTGCCCACCGACCTCAACGCGCTCGTCGAAGAGGCGGAGGCCCTCGTGACGAAGCGCCTGCGCGAGCGCAATGTGAAGGTCGAAAAGCAGCTCCAGCCGGACCTGCCACGGGTCATGGCCTCCGCCGACCAGATCAAGCAGGTCATCCTCAATCTCGTGCTGAACGCCGCCGAAGCCATGCCGAAGGGCGGGCTCGTCACGGTCTCGACGGAATCGCATCGCGATGCGGCGTCCGGCTTCATCCGCACGGACGCGGTCCGGATCCAGGTCGCGGACACCGGGCCGGGCATCGCGGAGGAGTACCTAGCGCACATCTTCGAGCCGTTCTTCTCCACGAAGGGCGAGAAGGGCACCGGCCTCGGTCTCTGGGTCAGCCTCGGGATCGCACAGAGCCACGGTGGCCGGCTCCAGGTGCGCAACCGCCCGGGTGGCGGTTCGGTGTTCAGCATGACCCTGCCGATCGGAGGTCCACCGCCGAATGCCGCCTAGGGTCCTCATCGTCGACGACGAGGAGAGCGTCACGGTCACGATGGCCGCCATCCTCGAGATGGACGGCTACAGCGTCGCGACGGCCCTTCGGGCCGACGACGCGCTCGCGCAGATCGAGGCGGAGGAGTTCGACCTCGTGCTCACCGACCTGCGCCTGGACGATTTCGACGGGATGGACGTCCTGGCGGCGGCTCGACGCAAGTCGCGAGAGACGGTGGGCATCGTCCTCACCGGCTACGCGTCGCTCGAGTCCGCGGTGACGGCCCTCCGCGAGGGCGCGTACGACTACATGCTGAAGCCCGCCGACGTCGAAGAGCTTCGTGCGACGGTCGCCCGCGGCATCGAGCGCCGCAAGCTCGGCGAGCAGCTCCGGGCGCGGGTCGCGGACCTCGAGGCGGCGAACCGCACCATCAATGAGCTGAACGAGGGCCTGCAGGACCGGGTCGCCCATGCGACGGCCGAGCTCCAGGCGCGGGTTCGCGATCTCGACGAGGCGCGCACCGAGTTGCAGTCGAGCTACGAGAAGCTCCAGGAGCTCGACAAGCTGAAGTCACAGTTCCTCTCGATCGCGTCGCACGAGCTGAAGACGCCGATCACCGCGATGTCGGGGTTCGTGCAGATCGCGGTGCGCCGGATCAAGCGGCGGCTCGGCGCCGGACGGCCGAACGAGGCGGATTGGAAGAAAGAGGAGGAGACGCTGCTCGAGCAGCTCGAGGTTGTGCAGCGCCAGACGTCGAAGCTCGCGCGCCTCGTCGACGAGCTGCTCGACGTGTCGCGGATCGAATCCGGCCGGCTCGAGCTCCGTGTCTCGGACGTCGATCTGCCCGAGCTCATCGCCGAGGTCATGCGCCGTCATCAGCTGATGGCGACCAAGCACGAGCTCCTCTTGAACTACGACCCCGAGGCGAAGCTCAGCGTGCGCGGTGACCGCGACCATCTCGAGCAGGTGCTGAACAACCTCATCGGCAACGCGATGAAGTACTCGCCGGACGGCGGCGCGATCGAAGTGAACGTGAAACGTGGCGGCGAGCGGGAGGTCGAGTTCGCGGTGGGCGATCACGGGATCGGGATCCGCCCCGCCGAGCTCGAGCGGGTGTTCGGTCTGTTCTACCGCTCGCCGGACCGCCTCGCGCGCGACGTCGGCGGCATGGGCCTTGGGCTGTACATCACGAAGGAGATCGTCGACCGGCACAACGGACGCATTTGGGCTGACAGCGAAGTGGGGAAGGGGACCTCCTTCCACGTCGCGCTACCCGCCAGCGTCGCCGCCGCGGTGGAGGCGTAGGCGGAGCTTGCTTCGCCTCGGGCGAAGTAGCCTCCTAGGTTACTTCGATGGGGATCGATGCAAGTGTTCGCGTACGACAGTCGGGGCGCCGGGATTTGAACCCGGGATCTCCAGTCCCCCAGACTGGTGCCTTGAACCGGGCTAGGCCACACCCCGCGGAATGAGGTCAGTCTAGCGGCGATGGCGACGCGCGATCCGAGGGACCAAGCGCAGCTACGGCGCCTCCACGCGCGAATCCGCGCGTGCACGAAGTGCGTCGCGGCCGGCTACCTCGACATGGCCGCTCCGGTCGTAGCGGGCGACATCACTGACCGCGTGATGATCGTGGGCCAGGCGCCGGGCGTCGTCGAGCTCACGACGCGCACGCCATTCTCGGGTCGCGCCGGCGCGGAGCTCCGCCGCTGGCTCGCGCGCGCGGGCATCGGTGAGGACGACCTGCCGTACCGCACGGCGATCACGAAGTGCTTCCCTGGGAAAGCACTCGCCGGGGCGGGGGACCGCCGGCCATCCCCGCCCGAGATCGCGCTCTGCGCGCCGTGGCTCGAGGCCGAGCTCGCGCTCGTGCGGCCGGAGATCATCCTGCTGGTCGGCACGCTCGCGATCGACCGCCTCTGGGGAAAGGCCGCGCTGAGCGAGGTCGTCGGGCGCTCGAAGCGCAGCCCGGAGCTGCACGACGCCATGCTCATCCCGTTGCCGCACCCGAGCGGCGCATCCCGATGGCTCAACGACCCGGCGAACCGGGCGCGGCTGGAGCGCGCGCTCCGGCTCCTCGGGCGGTCGTGGCGAGCCTTGCCGGCCCTTGACGCTGCAGGTAGAGTGCACTCACGCAGGTGATGCTCGTAGCAGCCGTCCCCGCAGGAGGTGCAGTTGCCCACGCTGTCGGACGATGCCGAGTTCTTGACGCCCGACGAAGTGGCCAAGCGCCTGCGTGTCCACCCCACGACCATCTTGCGCCGCCTCGGCGCAGTGGACGACGCGGATCCGGAGCGCATTCCGGCGGTCCGGGTCGGTCGGATCTGGCGCATCCCGCGACGCGAATTCGAGGAATGGCTCGCCCGCTCCAGCCAGGCCGGTCGTATGACCGGGCGGCAGCGGCGGCTGTTCTGAGCGCGGACGCGCCGATCACTTTTCGAGGAAGGGAGGTGACCTAAATGCCCGCGAAGAAGAAGGCTGCCAAGAAGACGTCCAAGAAGAAGGCGAAGAAGAAGTAGCTCTGATGCCATGACGGCGGCGCCGCGGGCGGGCGGCGCTGGCCGGACTTTCGTACTGGTACCGGTCCACTACCGGTCCACTCTTCGGTAACGATCCGATAACGGCGTCGCCTGGGTGGGCGTTGGCCTTGTGGATGAGGAAGCTCGCTCTCCCGGCGCTTGCCCTGCTTCTCGCGCTACCGACCGTGGGCCTGTACGCCCGCTCGGCTGACGCGCTCAGCGCGACGACCGCGGACGCGACGCAGTCCGCTGTACAGCTGGACATGCTCCAGACCCTGAACGACCATCGCGCGTCGGTCGGCGCACCGACGATCGGGGCCGACGCGCGTGTGAACGCGGCATCGCAGAATCACGCGAACTACAGCTCCGCCAACAACTACATGGGCCACTACGAGACGAGCGGGCTGCCGTACTACACCGGCTACTCCGCTCGCGACCGGCTCATCGCCACCGGCTGGACGACCGCATTCGTCAGCGAGGTCGCCACCGGCGGCCCGAGCGGGATCGCCGGCGTCAACCAGCTCTGGGACGCGCCGTATCACCGCCTCGGCATGATGCACCCGAATTCCGTATCGACCGGCTGGGGCTTCTCCACGCTCGGGAGCCGTCCGTCGACGGTCGGTGACTTCGTCTACGACTTCAGCCAGCGCCCGGTCGCGTTCGTGCGGTCGCCCGCGGCCGGACAGACCGGGATCCCGACGAGCTGGAGCGGCGGTGAGTCGCCGAGCCCGCTCCCGGCCGGGGTCTCCGGCCCGGTGGGCTATCCGATCATGGTCGTCTACTCGGCCGGCCAGGGCGTCACGATGCGCGCGGCGGAGATCGTCGCGCCGGGCGGCTCGCGCGTCCCGATCTACTACGCGCCGCAGCAGTTCGAGTACGACTACCAGGTCATCATCCCGCAGAAGCCCCTCGCCGCGGGTACGACCTATCACGTCCGCTTCGACATCAACGTGAACAGCGTGATGGCCACCAACGAGTGGGACTTCACGACCGCTGGCGGCTCGGTCACCCCGCCGCCAGCGTCCCCGAGCTTCCACTCCGCGTTCCAGAGCGAGAGCGCGTGGCCGACGCTCGCCGCCGGCACGTCGACGTCGCTCACCGTGAGGTTCCTGAACACCGGGACCGCGACGTGGCAGAAGGGCCTGACCGGCAAGCAGGCCAACCTTGGATTGAACGGCGACACGCTCACGTTCGCGAGCCTCGGGATGAATGACGGCTGGCTCTCGGGCAACCGGCTCGCGACCACGACGGAGAGCACGGTCGGCCCTGGCCAGACCGGCACGTTCACGTTCAACGTCCGTGCACCGATGACGCCGGGCACGTATCGCCTGCCCTTGCGTCCCGTGATCGACGGGGTGACGTGGATGGAGGATTCCGGGGTCTTCATGGTCATCGTGAGCACGTCGAGCTACCACTCGAAGTGGGTGTCGCAGTCGACCTATCCGACGCTCCGCGCCGGCCAGATCAGCTCGCCGCTGACGCTCGTGTTCACGAACACCGGCTCGAGCCCGTGGGTCAAGGGTGTTCTCGGCCAGGAAGCGCGCCTCGGCATCAACCTCGATGACGTCACGTGGGCGGCGCTCAGCGTCAGCTGGCCGTACTCGAGCCGCGTGGCGACGCAGACCGAGGCCACGGTCGCGTCCGGCCAGAACGCGACGTTCACCTTCCAGGTCAAGGCTCCCGCGACGCCCGGTGTGTACTCGATCCATCTGCGTCCCGTGATCGACGGGACCACCTGGATGGAAGACCAGGGCGTCTTCCTCATCGTCACCGTACTGCCCTAGTCCTCGCTGAAGACCACCTCATAGGTCTCGCGGCAACGCGGGCAGCGCACCGATGCGGCGTACGGCGGGTTCGGCGGCACATCCGAATGCTCGCGGGTCACGAACCGCGGACCGGCGTGCTCGCCGCAGAATGGGCACACCGTCTCGTAGGCGAGGAAGTCGCGGCGCCGCGCGGTGATCCGCCGGCCTTCGGCGCCTCGCGTTCGCATGCGGGCTATCTTAGGGACGTGGCTGATGTGAGACCCCCTGCGAGCGAGCAACGACCGAAGGGTCGGACGAAGATCGCGACCGAGACGAAGACGCTCACGGTCGGGGATCCCGCGCCGGACTTCACGCTCCGCGCGCACGACGGCCGCACGATCACCCTCTCGGCCCTGCGCGGACAGCGCGTGGTCGTCGCGTTCATGGCCTTCGCGTTCAGCGGCACCTGAAACCATGAAGCTCCGGCGCTCGCGTCGCTCCAGCAGCGATATGAGGCGGGGACGACCCAGGTCGTGGGCATCACGTGCGATTCGGTGTACGCGCTGAAAGCGTGGGCGGAGCAGCTCGGCATCACGAGCTACCCGTTCTGCTCTGACTTCTGGCCTCACGGCGCGGTCTCGCGGCTCTACGGCGTGTTCAACGAGGAGATCGGCCGGCCGGAGCGCGCGATCGTCGTCGTGGACGCAGCGGGCATCGTTCGGTACATCGACGTCCACACGCTGCGCGAGGTGCCCGACGAGGAAGAGATCGCCGAAGAGCTGCAGAAGCTCCCGACTAGCGCGTTGGGATGAGGTAAGCGCGGCCCTCGTCGGCGATCGTGAACCGCACGATGTCCCCGACCTTCGCCGGCAGGCTGTCGCCCTTCACCAGGAGCGCGAGCCCGCAGTCCACGACCGTGACCTCGCCCGTCTCGGACACCGTCCCCTCGACGACCGCCCCCGGAGCGACGAGGTCGCCGCTGACTCCGGCACCCGCGCCAGGCGTCAGATCCTTCGCCGTGTACTCGATCGCCATGGTCACGCGATCGCCGATCGAGAGGCGTGCCTTGCGGACGGCACCCGTCGCGTCCTTGCCGCGTAGGTCCAGCCGCTCACCGAGCTCGCCCGCGCGCATCGTGACGACGATGTCGCCGCGCGTGCCGTCGAGCGCGATCACGACGCCGCGCGACGCGCGCTGGCGCCACTTCTCGATGAACGCGAGCTGATCGAAGTCGAGCACCGTCGATACGATATTCGCGTGGGAGTGCGGGCCGCGTTCTTCGATGTTGGCGACACGCTCGTCGAGCATTGGGCTCCGCCGGAGAAGCTGCGGGAGCTCGTCCGGGTCGAGCTCATTGGGACGTTCGGCGAGCGTTCCTGGTTCGACGAGCTGTTGACCGCGGAGCTCGAGCCGTCGGATTCCGAACGTCAGGAGACCAACCGCTGGTACCTGGACTGGTTCGCGTCGCGCGGCATGGTGTGCGATGTCGATATCGACGCGTTGCGCTCCTGCTTCGCGGTGCCGGTGGATCTCGTGTCGACGCCGGTACCCGGAGCTGCTGACGCCGTCCGGTGGTGCAAGGCCCAAGGCCTGCGCGTCGTGCTGGTGACGAACACGCTCTCAAGGGGCGATGCCCACGTGCTGCGCGATTGGCAACGGGCCGGCCTGGCTGACGTGATCGACGCTGTGGTGAGTTCCCATGACGCCGGCTGGAAGAAGCCGCATCGCGCGATCTTCGAACGGGCGCTCGACCTCGTTGGGGCGCGAGCAAGTCAGGCGTTCATGGTCGGCGACAACCCGATCGCGGACATACGCGGTGCGCAGGCGGTAGGGATGCGAGCGATCCTCCGGAGGACCGAGGCCCTGCCGCTGCCCCAAGACGTCCGGCCGGACGCGGTCATCGACGAGATGGCGGAGCTGCCGGCGGTCGTGACCCCTTGGCTGGAGCCGAAGACCGTGCTACAACCGGATTGTTGACTCACCAGGTCGGAAATCCCGGCAACTCCCTGGCGCGCGGTCCCGACTGCTTCGGGCTCACCTGCTGGTGTCTCTAGGCCGCTGAGCCCCAGCGGCCTGCCCCGCGCCGACACCAGAAAAACGGACCCGTCCACCGTAGGCGGGTAATCAGATGGAGGCTCTTCATGTCCGGCTATGCCCATCCCGAAGCGCTCGTTGAGACCGATTGGCTCGCCGAGCACGCGACCGATCCGAACGTGCGGGTATTCGAGGTCGACGTCGATACGACCGCGTACGAGCAGGGGCACGTGCACGGCGCGATCGGACTGAACTGGAAGACCGATCTCCAGCAGCGTCCGGTGCGCGATCTGCTGTCCACACCACAGCTCGAGGCGCTGCTCGGGAAGTACGGCGTCACGCCGAGCACCACCATCGCGGTCTATGGCGACAACAACAATTGGTTCGCCGCCTGGTTCTTCTGGCTCCTCAAGTACTACGGCCACGCGGATGTCCGACTCGTGAATGGCGGGCGCACCAAGTGGCTCGCCGAGCAACGGCCGACGACGACCGCGGTGCCGACTTACCCTGCGACCCGCTACAGCGCGAAGGCGCCGGACGCCGCCGTGCGTGCACTTCGGCAGTACGTGCTCGACACGGTCGAGAAGAACGGCAAGAGGCTCGTCGACGTGCGCTCGCCGAAGGAGTTCTCGGGCGAGCTCCTCGCTCCCGAGAATCTCCCGCAAGAGGGTGCGCAACGAGCCGGACACATCAAGGGTGCGGTGAACGTCCCGTGGGCCACGGCCGTGGCCGAGGACGGACGATTCAAGCCGATCGATGAGCTCGAACGGATCTACGGCGACAAAGGCCTCGACGGCTCGACCGAGACGATCGCGTACTGCCGGATCGGCGAGCGCAGCTCCCACACATGGTTCGTGTTGAAGTACCTCCTCGGTCACGAGAAGGTCCGGAACTACGACGGAAGCTGGACCGAATACGGCAGCCTCATCGCCGCACCGATCGAGAGCGGTAGCTAGCTGAGGTCTCCCGACACCTAGGTCACACGCCACCGTTCTAGCCAGTCCAGTGGCGCGAGTCCTCCGAGTGCGATGTGCGGACGCTGGCGGTTGTAGTAGGCGACGAAGAGCGCGACCGCAAGGTCGCGCTCTTCTTCTGAGCGAAATAGCGCGCTGTACAAGCACTCGTCTTGGATCGTGCGGTTGAATCGCTCGACCCGGCCATTCGTCCAGGGGTGGTACGGCTTGATCCGGGTGTGCCGGACCGCGAGCGTGGCCGCATGCTCGTGAAAGGTCCGCATGTACCCCGCGCCGTTGTCGGTCAGGACCCGCTGGACCCGGATGCCCTTGGCATCGAACGCCGCGAGGGCGTGCTCGAGGAAGCCGATCGTGTCGGCCTTGCCGCAGGTTGATCGGAGCTGAGTGACGACGACCCGGCTGGCGAGATCGATGGCCACGTGGAGCTGGCGCCAGCCGACGTAGGGCTTTCCTCGAGTGTGGTTGCCCGGATGCCGGCCGCCGCCGCGATCCAGGCGACCGAGGCTCTTGGTGTCCATCGCGATGAGCTCGCCAGGGACCCGCACGTCGAACTGCCCGAAGCTCCGTCGCGGTTTCGGGAACAGGTGCACAAGGCGATGGGCGCCGTGGCGGCGCAGGATCCGGTGGACGCTCGAGGGTGCGAGGCCCAAGACTGGCCCGATCCGGTCCGGACCCCAGCGCTGCTCGAGGCGCAGCGCAAGGACGCTCGCCTCGAGCGCATCGGTCGCGCGGTGCGGCGAGCGGTGTGGGCGACACGGGCGGTCGGCGAAGTCCGGCGCGCGGTGGCGCCAGCGATAGATCGTTCGTCGACTGATCCCCAGGTGTCGGGCGGTCCGACTCACCCCGATCCGTTGCGACTCCGCGACAAGGAACGCGCGCATCGACTCGGTCGTCGCAGCTGAGTGATACAAAAGAAGCCCCTCCGACTAGTGGTGTTTGGTTTCAGCACCGCGCACCCTAGTCGGGGGCTTCTATTTGTGACCTAGGTGTCGGGAGACCTCAGCTAGC